>CALKAN010000419.1 GCA_937983035.1 uncultured Paenibacillaceae bacterium
CGGCTGCATGCTCATCAAGAATATTATGCGATTGAACATTTAATGGCATTAAAGAATGACATACTGACAGAAATGCAGCAATTTATACGCCGTTTATACGAACATCTTGGTGAAGAAGATCGCATTTTGCTGTTTTCGCCTTCTGTTTCAAAACAAGCAGCAGAGGCAAAAATGACATTGACCCCGGTGATTTTTTTAAGCAAGCAGATGACTTCCGGCGAGAGAATGTTAACAAGCGGCTCCACTCGACGAGCAGGCATAGTGACTTATGCAGATATTGCACCGACAATTTTGAAATATTTTCACATTGACGTGCCTTCGAAAATGACGGGAAGCGCGATGCAGCTTGTCGAAGAAAAATCCGAGGAATCAGGCGATGAAGCATACGGTCCGGCTAACGGGCCGGCGGCAAGCGCTCATGCTGCATCTCATTCATCAACGTTGTCTTTTTTTCAAAATGAATTAAAAAACATGCAAGCCGTCTATCAGCTTCGGTTTCCGCTGCTTTACAGTTTCGCAGTTTATGAAATGCTTGTGCTGTTGATCGGGCTTCTCACATCGATTAGAGGCTTGCAGCTTCCGCGGCCGCGGGTGATGAACATATTGCTGTTTACTTTAATTTGGGCGCCTGCAGTGATGCTGTGGTCCGCTGCATTTGCTCAGCATGTTGTTATTCAAACCACTTTTATATTGCTCGTCACTACAGGCATCAGTGTGATCAGTTCTCGATGGCCATTGTATCACAGCTTATTTGCTGCTGGTTTCATTACTGCCGGTTCAATCATCGTTGACGGGCTGACAGGGGGCGTGCTGATTCAACATTCCGTGCTCGGCTATGATCCGATGATCGGAGCCAGATATTACGGCATCGGAAACGAGTATATGGGGGTTTTGATCGGCGCTGCCGTGTTAATGTGCGCCGCGGGAATGCAGTTTGTTTCTGTTCGAAGACGAGGCAAGCAAGGCGGGCTTCAAGGAGAGGCCGGATCGGTTTACGTGCCTGAACTTGCGCAGCCGGACGCTGATCCCGGTGTGCAAAAACAAGTTTCTGCTGAAATGAAAGCATGTTTTTATGCTGTTTTGATCCTGTTTGCTTTGCTGACATTTTACATGATTCATCCGCGGTTAGGCACAAATTTTGGCGGCTCCGTAACGGCTGCCGCGGCTGGAGGCTGGCTCGCGCTGCGACTGTATGAACATATTTTTCGCAAGCGAGTTTTGATGAAGAAATTGATGCTTTATGTTGGGAGCATCGCGCTTTTTGTTGCCGCGGCGATTGTGGCCGTCCATATGTTCCAGGCAGAGGGACAAGCGAGTCATATTGGCAAAGCAATTCGCATGTTGGCGGACAAAGAATATGACATGCTTTGGGGGATCATTGTGCGCAAATTGCAAATGAACTGGCATTTAGTGAATGTATCGTCATGGAGCAAAGTGTTCATCACCGGCTTGTTTATTTTGTCCGCGGGATTGTTGAGGCCGTCCGGCATGTTTAAAACATGGCACATGCACAGGCCGCTGTTGTCGGTCGGATTTTCTGCCATTGCTTTAGGAGCGATTGTGGCATTCATCTTCAATGATTCAGGCGTGGTCGCTGCGGCAACGATGATCATCTATGCTGTGGCGCCGATGCTGCTGCTTTCGCAAAGGCTGGCTGACAAAACAGAGTCCGTGGCTGAATAAGTCAGTCCAGCCACTCCAGCAATTGTTCCCAAGCCGCATATTTTTCCTCCAACGACTTCTTTTTTTGCTCCATTTCAGCATTGATTTCTTGCAACGCAGTGTAATCTTGATACACCTCCGGCAAAGCAAGCTTCTGTTCTAACAATGTAATTTCATCTTCCAACACGGCGATTTCATCTTCCAACTGTTTTGCCTTACGCTTGCGGTTTCTCTCCTCTTGTTTTGCTTTCTTTTCCGCCTCGTAAGCATCCAATCCGGTTTTGCTTTTCGTGTCCAAATCCAGCTTGATGCCATTAGCTGCTTTTTTCTCTTCTTCTTGCTGCTTTTCCAGTTCGATTTGCGCCATTTCTTTTTTCTTCTCGACATAATGATCGTAATTTCCCAGGAAATGATCGATCTTGTCAGATGACAGTTCGACAATGCGATCAGCGATTTTGTTAATAAAATACCGGTCATGCGATATAAACAAAATCGTTCCTTCGAAATCGATCAAAGCAGATTCCAACACTTCCCGGCTTTGCAAGTCGAGATGGTTGGTCGGTTCATCCAGGATCAGCACGTTTGCATGGAGAAGCATTAATTTTGCAAGTGATACTCTCGCTCTTTCTCCTCCGCTTAAACTGGATATTTTTTTCAAAACATCATCGCCGCTGAACAAAAATTGCCCCAAGACTGTGCGAATGCGCTGCTCTTCCAAATGCGGATATTCATCCCACAGCTCATTTAATACGGTCTTCTCAGGATGAAGATCGGCTTGTTCTTGATCATAGTAACCGATCTTTACTTTGCTTCCCCATCGAAACGTGCCTTCATAAGCAGGAATTTGTTGAATTAAAGTTTTCAGCAGGCTCGATTTGCCGATTCCATTAGGGCCGATCAGCGCGAGACGGTCTCCCCGATGAAGCTGAAAGCTGATCCCGCGCAGCAGCGGCTCATCGTCATAGGCAACCGATAAATTTTCTACGATGAGCACATCGTTGCCAGTCATCGTCTCTGTTTCAAAACGAATGGCTGCTTTTTTCGCATAGGTGACCGGCTTGTCCAGACGCTCCATCTTCTCTAAAGCTTTGCGCCGGCTCTGAGCGCGTTTTGTCGTAGAAGCTCTAGCGATATTTTTCTGAATAAACTGTTCCATCTTTGCAATTTCTTGCTGTTGTCTCTCATATTGCTTGAGTTCCCGTTCAAGCGCTGCGGCTTTTTCTGCTGCAAAACGGGTGTAATTGCCCAAATACCGCTTAGAACGGCCGAATTCAATTTCGACGATTTCGGTAACGAGCGCATCCAAAAAATACCGGTCATGCGATATGATGACGATCGCACCGGGGTAATCTTTCAAATAAGATTCGAGCCAAGTCAGCGCTTCGATGTCCAGATGGTTAGTCGGCTCATCCAACAGCAAAATATCCGGCTCTTGCAGCAGCAGCTTGGATAAAGCAAGGCGTGTTTTCTGACCGCCGCTCAGCTGCTCAACAGGCGTTTCGGGATCCATATCGGCAAATCCCATGCCGTGCAAAACGCGTTTGATTTTCGACTCATATTCGTAGCCGCCGTGATCTTTAAACCAGTCCGATTTGGCCGCATACTGCTTCGTGACGGTTTCGTAGCGCTCTTTATCGTTGAATACGTCCGGGTCAGCCATTTCTTGCTCCAATTGCCTTAATTCCTTCTCCGCTTGCATGAGTTCAGCAAAGGCAAGGGTTGCTTCCTGCCACAAGCTTCTCGGTGAGTCTAAAATCGTGTGCTGCGGCAAATAGCCGATTGTCGTTTCTTTTGGCTTGATGATTTCGCCGGCCGTCGGCGTCGACTCTCCTGCCAAAATTTGCAAAAATGTCGATTTTCCGGCTCCATTGATTCCGATTAAACCGATGCGGTCACCCGCATGCAGTTCGATGTTTGCATCTTCTAAAATGGGAATGGCGCTGAATTCTTTTCGTATGCGATTCGCTTGAAGCAACATGACAAATGTTCCTCTCTAAAGCTTTTATATAAAATACGATGCTGTGAATGATCTGATTGAGTCCGATGCAATATGAATAAGCAATTCGATGCAATGATGCAAAAATGACAAAAATGATATGAATAAGCAATCCGATGTAAAATGATGCATAAAACAAAAAAGATGCCAAATACAAAAATGACACAAATGATGCGAACATGTTTCGATGATATCCGTTCATCAGTTTTAAAAAATGCTGTTATCAAATAAATTCTATCATTAGTTTACATTGAAAGCCCGGCGGTTAACAAGTTTCCAGGAATGGATTTCCAAATTTTATCAGTATTCAAGCTGCATTGAAATCAGTTATGATGGATGTAAGAGGATGGCTGGATGGATGCAGGACGCGTTCAGCTGTCGAGATCAGTTCGTTTAAGCAATGGATTAAGGATAGAAAATTTGTCTTGAAAAAGCGTCGATTTCGGCGATTGAAAGGGCGGTGACTTCATATGACAAAAATCTTCGAAATTTGTAAGCCCTTACTTCTTATTGCGATGCTGATTGCTCTTGTTGTTTTCGGCTTAGGATCGGAAGTGACGATCCGTTCGCCCGAGCATGCGTCAGTCCATGCAACGGCTTCAAAATCAAATGTCGTCGCCAGCGCATCGGTTGGGTTTGAGACGGCAGAATCGATCAAAGTCATGACGTTTAACATCAGGCATGGCCGAGGAATGGATGAAAACGTAGATTTGGACCGCATCGTAGAGATTATTCGCGAGTCAGGGGCGGAAATCGTAGCGCTGCAAGAAGTAGACCGTTTTAACCCGCGCAGCCGATTTGTGGACCAAGCCGGGTACATCGCAGACCAGCTGCAGATGTCTTGGAGCTTCGCGCCGAGCTTTTCTGTCGCGGTTACGCAATATGGGAACGCGTTGTTGAGCCGTTATCCGATCGTTTCTGCTGAGCGGGTGATTTTGGGAGGAAACAGAGAAGGCCGCAACATGCTCCTGACGAACGTAGATTGGAACGGGCGCATGATTACAATCGCAAGCACGCATCTTGGCGTGTACGAATCTGAAAGAAAACATCAGATGGAGACCGTGCTTGAAGCGCTTGAACAACTGGGCGATATAGACCGAGCGGCGATGTTTATAGGGGATTTCAATATGACTAAGGAGCATGAATTGCTGCGAAGTTTGGACAAGGCTTGGCATTCGCCGTCCGTGCAGGCGCCAACAGCCAGCGGAAAAGAAATCGATCATATTTATATGAATGCTTCTTTTGAAAGCGTGCAAGCTTATACGATTCCGACGTTGGCTTCCGATCATCATCCTGTTGTGGTTGAAATGAGATGGAAGTCGCCATGAATGAAATTTTATCGACAGTCGCACGCAAAGAGTGATTTTTTATTTGTAAAATGATACACTATACTTGCATTGCATTGCATTGATTATTGGACAAACAATCGAGTCACCGTGATGGGATATGTGATGCATGGCTTCGAAAGGTGGTTTGCGAATCGATAACGATGACTGCTGCACGGGATAAAAAACAAATTCGCATGCAAGCCTTGTCCGCGCGAGATCGGTTATTAAGCAGCGTGCGCAAGCAATGTTCCGAGGCGATTGTGCGCAGGGTCCGCAAATATGTGACGTTTACGGACGTTTCCGCCCCGGTGATGGCTTACATGCCGTTTAGGAGCGAAGCGGATATTACGCCTTTGATCGCATCGATTTGGCAGGCAGGATATCCTGTTTTGCTTCCTCGCATCATTCCTGGCACTCGCCGGATGGTCCCATGCTTGGCCGGCAGTTTTGCAGATTTAAGGCAAGGACAATGGGGAATCTGGGAACCTGCTGAGCATGCGCCGGGCTGGAATGGAGAAATCTCTTGCATGTTGGTGCCTGGGGCGGCTTTTGACGAACGAGGCAATCGCATTGGTTACGGTGCGGGTTTTTACGATCGATTTATTGAGCAACTGGCAAGCGAAGGCAAGAATCCGAAACGGATCGGGATTGCATTCGAGGTTCAAGTTTGCAAGCAGCTGCCTGCTGAGCCGCATGACATTCCGATGCACATGATCATCACGGAAAGCCGGGCGATCATGACGCGGCAAGCGCGCACGCAGAGCACTCAGACGAAGGAATGAGCAAGAAGAGCGATTGCAAGAAGGACATAGATGAGCTTGAGCGTGCGGTGGAAGGCGAGCGCACTTGTTACAGCAAGCAAGATGCGAAGGACAGGTCAGTGGATTTGGCATTCGCTGGAGGAAATTTTTCATCTGCAGTGCTGCTTAATGGATGAAACATGGATGTTGTAAAAGGAGGTATGCATATGCCGTCAATGATTGGGATTCAAGGATTGATTATTATTCTGGTCGTCGCGCTTCTTTTGTTCGGACCGAGCAAACTGCCTGAACTGGGCCGCGCATTTGGCCGTACATTGCACGAATTTAAGCGCGGAGCGAAAAATTTGATGGATGAAGAAGAGGAATCAACCGCGAAACGCAAAGAAGTGCAAGGAACAGAAGAGCAAGAAATTCGCCGCTTGCCGGAGTGATGCGTTTAAAAAGTTCATGCTTTCCCGTGCATATGAAACTTCATACTCCATCCTTTGCCGTGATTTTTTCGATGGAAGAATGATCGGCATGGATGGGGATTGCTTTTATCTTGTCATCATCTGAACATACATACTATGAATGCCATTCGTGAATAGATTTGGAGCAGGTGGAGAAAGATGAGCAAAGATCAAGAAATGGACTTGATTGAACATTTAACGGAATTGCGCAAACGAATCATCTGGGTGCTCGTTATTTTCATCATTGCGCTGGCGATCGGGTTTCTGTTTGCCAGACCGATTATTTTCTACTTGAAGACGACCGAGCCTGCATCAGGATTTGATTGGCATGTTTTCTCTCCATGGGAGCCGTTAAGAATTTATTTAAATGTCGCGTTTATTTTTGGACTCGTGTTAGCCTTGCCTTTTGCGTTGTATCAAGTTTGGGCATTCGTAAAACCTGGGCTGAGGCCGATTGAACAGAAGGCAGCGGCGCTTTATATTCCGTTTGCTTTTTTGCTTTGTTTAGCCGGGCTCGCCTTCGGTTATTTTGTTGTGTTTCCGGCTGCGTTCGGATTTACGATGATGTTGTCAAGCAGCTTGCATCTGACGGAAACGATTGGCGGATGGCAGTATTTTTCGTTTATGTTCAATATTATCATCCCTTTGAGCTTGCTGTTTGAGCTGCCGGTTGTCGTCATGTTTCTAACGAAGCTTCGAATATTAAATCCAGCCGTTTTGAACAAATTTCGCCGCATCTCTTATTTGCTGCTCGTGATTTTGTCAACGATGATCACGCCGCCGGATATCGTATCGCCCATTATTGTAGCGGTGCCGATGGTTTTGCTGTATGAGCTCAGCGTCATTCTGTCCCGGATCATCTACAAAAAACAGTTGGAACAAGATGAGCAATGGGCTGAAGAGGAGGAGCCGTCAAAGGAACTGCCGGAGTGATGATTTTCGCTTTTGCATATTTCATAAAATTTTTTTTCAACCTCTTGCAAACTTTTTAAAAAATGTATATTATAAAAGTGTTGTTAGCACTAACCGTCAATGAGTGCTAATAATCCTGTCAAACTACTGCAAAATGATTAAGGAGGTTTCATTCACATGATCAAACCTTTGGGCGATCGCGTAGTTATTGAACCGTTGGACACAGAAGAGAAGACTGAAAGCGGCATTGTTCTTCCTGACACTGCAAAGGAAAAGCCTCAAGAAGGAAAAGTTATCGCTGTTGGAAGCGGCACGCTGAAAGACGGAGAGCGCATTCCTTTGGAAGTAAAGGTAGGCGATCGTGTGCTGTTCTCCAAATATGCAGGCACTGACGTCAAATATGACGGCAAAGAACTGCTGATCATGCGTGAAAATGATATTCTTGCGATTATTGGTTGAGTGCAACCTTATCACATAAGTTCTGGGATAAACAAACATATTTCAACACTTAAGGAGGTCCTCTAACATGGCTAAAGAGATTCGTTTCAGTGAAGATGCCCGCAGCAGAATGTTAAGCGGCGTGAACAAATTAGCTAATGCAGTTAAAGTTACGCTCGGCCCTAAAGGACGCAACGTTGTATTGGAGAAAAAATTCGGCAGCCCGTTGATCACGAATGACGGCGTGACGATTGCGAAAGAAATCGAGCTGGAAGATCCGTTCGAAGATATGGGTGCTCAGCTCGTTAAAGAAGTTGCAACAAAAACAAACGACGTTGCAGGTGACGGTACAACGACAGCTACTGTGCTTGCACAAGCGATGATTCGCGAAGGTTTGAAAAACGTAACAGCCGGCGCGAATCCGATGATCATCCGCAAAGGAATTGAAAAAGCGGTTCAAGCAGCTGTAGCTGAGCTGAAAAAGATTTCCAAGCCGATCGAAGGCAAGCAGTCCATCGCTCAAGTAGCTTCCATTTCTTCCGGTGATGAAGCAGTTGGAGAGCTGATCGCTGAAGCGATGGAGAAAGTAGGAAACGACGGTGTGATCACGATCGAAGAATCGAAAGGATTCGAAACTGAACTTGAAGTCGTTGAAGGCATGCAGTTCGATCGCGGTTACATCTCCCCATACATGGTAACAGACTCTGACAAAATGGAAGCCGTGCTGGAAGACCCATACATTTTGATCACAGATAAGAAGATCAACAATATCCAAGACATCCTTCCAGTGCTTGAGAAAGTCGTTCAACAAGGCAAACCGTTGTTGATCATCGCTGAGGATGTTGAAGGTGAAGCATTGGCTACGCTCGTAGTCAACAAATTGCGCGGCACATTTAACTGCACAGCAGTAAAAGCTCCTGGATTCGGTGATCGCCGCAAAGCTATGCTGCAAGACATCGCGATTCTCACCGGCGGTCAAGTCATTACGGAAGAGCTTGGCTTGGATCTGAAGTCCACAGATATTGATCAACTCGGCCGCGCACGTCAAGTTCGCGTCACGAAAGATGACACGATCATTGTTGACGGCGCTGGAGACGCAAACGACATCGCTTCCCGCGTGCAGCAAATCCGCGCTCAAATCGAAGAAACGACTTCTGACTTTGACAAAGAGAAGCTGCAAGAGCGTCTTGCTAAACTCAGCGGCGGCGTAGCTGTGATCAAAGTTGGCGCAGCAACTGAAACAGAATTGAAAGAGCGCAAGCTCCGCATCGAGGACGCGCTGAACTCCACTCGCGCAGCAGTGGAAGAAGGAATCGTATCCGGCGGCGGAACAGCTTTAATGAACGTATACAATGCAGTGAAAGCTGTTGAAGCAGAAGGCGACGAACTGACAGGCGTGAACATCGTACTCCGTGCATTGGAGGAGCCGGTTCGCACGATCAGCTCCAACGCTGGCTTGGAAGGTTCTGTCGTTGTTGAGCAGTTGAAGAAAGAAGAGTTGGGCATTGGCTTCAATGCTGCTACCGGCGAATGGGTAAACATGGTTGAAGCTGGTATCGTTGACCCAACGAAAGTAACTCGTTCCGCATTGCAAAATGCAGCTTCTGTTGCAGCCATGTTCTTGACAACTGAAGCTGTGATCGCAGACAAACCGGAAGAAAATGAAAATGCCGGCGCTGCTGCTCCAGGCATGGACGGCATGGGCATGATGTAATGCTTTAAACCGATGACTTAGAGCGGCCTAGATGAATGAACCAGGCAATTATAGGAAGGTCTCTCATCAATTTCATTTGGTGAGGGGCCTTTTTAAGTTTTGCACCGCATCAGCGTAAAATTAATAATAGCATGGCGATCGGGTTAACCTGCTCACTGGCGGGCCCTATCGTCTGGATAACAGTATCGGTTTTTAAAATCGCTGGCATGTTCCATCTGATGTTTTTAATAAATCACGATTTTATATCGATGAAAATATAAGCAGCGGAGAAACATAAAAGTGCATATCGATATGAACAAAAAAAAAGCTTCTCTTCTCAGCGCAAGCATTCGTTCAAGCGCTGGAGAGGAGAAGCTTTTTAAATTTTAACAATAAATGATGAGTGAAATTAATCTTTTGCGGCTTCAGGCGTTGTCAGCTTATCATAATATTCCACAAAACGATCTTTATCCGGCGAGTTCCGCAGCGCCATGGCTGTCCTTGGATGCACGTCCAACGTACCGGTAATCATGTAAGGAATGATGTAGCCCCATTCTTCTTTCTCGCGCATTTCAATCATGTGCCGCTCGATGAAGTCAATCACTGGACGCAGATGGTACTTTGGATTTTTTAATCGTGTGACGAGCAATTCGGTGGGGCAATTTCCGGCTGCGCGTCCCATGCCGTAGACAGATCCGTCCAAAAATTCAACGCCTCGTTGATTCGCTGTCAATGTATTGGCGAAAGCAAGCTGCAAGTTATTGTGCGCATGAATGCCTAAAGTTTTGCCCGGCAGCATCTCTTTAAATTTGTCAGCAAAAAATTGAATGTCGCCCATCTCCAAGCTGCCGAAAGAATCAACGATGTATACGACATCAACCGGGCAGTCTTTCAGCATTTCCAAGCATTCCTGCAATTCCTTTTCCATCACGTTGGACAGCGCCATGATGTTAATGGTCGTTTCATAGCCTTTTTCATGAAATTGTTGCACAAGTTCAATCGCTTTATCCACATCTTTGCTGTAGCATGCGACGCGAATCAGATCAAGCAAACTCTCGCTTCTTGGCAAAATATCATTTTCATCCACTCGCCCAATATCGACAAGGGCGGATAATTTCGTTTCTTTTTTTTCTGGGATGACTTCTTTCAGAAAATCATCATTCAGAAAGCGCCACGGACCGGACTGGTCTGCACCTTCCAGCAGTTTTGGCGAATTTTTATAGCCGATCTCCATGTAGTCCACGCCGGCTGCATTCAGCGCTTCATACAACTCCCTTACAAATTCAACGGAAAAATTCCAATTGTTCACTAATCCGCCGTCACGAATGGTGCAATCTAAAATCTTAGCTTTGTTCAATTTACCGCTTCCTCCTATGTCTGTTGCGAAATGTTGCTTTGCTGATGCGTATTTTTTATATGGTATCACGCTCCGCAGATAATAATTTGCAATATAACATAAGAGGCCGGGATTGTAAAGACTGCGCGCGGGCATGGTGTTTTTGCGCCTCGTTTTTGACGGAGGAGGACAGTTTTATCTTGTGATAAACTGTTCTAGTTCCGAAGAAGCCGTATAAGTATATATATAGAGCTTAAATTAATACTTCGATAGGACGGGTGATTACATGGACGAGAAGTCATCGAGAAACAAGAAGTCCGTCGGTCAAGACAGCCAGGATGCCAAGCAGCGGCAGCTGGATCAGTACCGGATCCATGATACAGGTCATCCCTTAACGACGAAGCAGTCAGTAAAAGTTTCCAATGACAGCGAAATTTTAACTGCAGGGGAACGCGGACCGGCATTGATGGAAGACTTTTATTTCTTTGAAAAAATGTCGCACTTTGTGAGGGAAGAAATACCGGAAAGAGTCGTTCATGCGCGGGGATACAGCGCCCATGGATATTTTGAGTGCTATCAGTCGATGAGGCATGTGACGAAAGCTTGTTTCTTGCAGGAGGCCGGCAAAAGAACGCCCGTAACGGTCCGTTTTTCAACGGTGCAAGGACCGAAAGGATCGTACGATACCGCCAGGGATTTGCGCTGTAAAGGAGTGAAATTTTATACAGAAGAAGGCAATTATGATTTAACGACGATCGCCATGCCGGTATTGATCATTCAAGATGCGATGAAGTTTCCAGACGTGATACATGCGTACCAATCCAAGCAGGACGATGACATTCCGACAGCGACCGGCGCACATGACCGATTCTGGGATTATGTCGCGAACAATCCTGAATCGATTCACATGGTGACTTGGATTATGTCGCCTCGCGGGATTCTCCGCAGCTACCGCATGATGGAATCTTGGTCCATCAATACGTATTTGTTCGTCAATGAAGAAGGAACGGCTACGTTTGTGCGGTTTGTGTGGAAGCCTGTGCTCGGCGTCCATTCTTTGCTCCAAGATGAAGCGATCAAGCTCGGAGGCATCGATCCCGATTTCCATCGCAAAGATCTCAGGGAAGCGATCGCAAAAGGATTTTATCCCGAATATGAGCTGGGCGTTCAACTGATCCCAATGGAAGATGAATTCAAGTACGATTTCGATATTCTCGATTCGGCGAAGTTTTGGCCGGAAGAACTGATTCCCGTGCACAAGGTCGGAAAGTTGACGTTAAATCGAAACATCGACAATTATTTTACAGAGTCTGAACAAGTGGCGTTTAACCCTGCCAATGTCGTGCCGGGCATTGACTTTTCCAATGATCCCGTTCTGCAAGGCCGGCTGATCGCTTACCGCGATACGCAGCAGCATCGTCTCGGCAGCGCGAACTATGATGAGCTGCCCATCAACAAACCGCTTTGTCCGTTCCGGAACAATACGCGGCGCGGTTATATGAGATATCGGATCGATGTCGATCATGTTAATTACCGCAACAATTCTTTAGCGAACAATACGCCTTATACGACGCCGCCGCAAGAAGGGGGGTACGCGCATTATCCGCAAAAGGTGCAAGGGCGAGTCACGCGCAAGCTCAGCGATTCGTTTAAAGATTTTTATACTCAGCCGAGGATCTTCTGGAACAGTCTGACCCCTGTGGAAAAGCAGCATACGATTGATGGTTTCAGCTATCAGCTGGGGAAAGTAAAAAGCGTCTCTGTCCGTCAGCAAAATGTGAATTTGCTGGGCAAAATTGATACAGAATTGGCTGCAACCATTGCATACAATATCGGCGTTGATCCGCCGACTGAAACACCTGTGAATGTTTCGACCGCCTATCCTTCTCTGAGCCAAGCGAATACGCCTCGATATGCGTATACGATGAAGGTTGGGGTGGTCATTGGCAACGGTTTTAACGACAGCGAAGTGACGAGCACGCTGAATTTCTTGCAGCAAAACGGCGTGTTTATCGATATTATCAGCGACAGACTGGGAACGGTCACAGGTTCGGGAGGAACGCAGATCAAGGTGGACCAAACTTTTATTACGTCCAGCCCTTATTTGGTCGATTCGATTTACATTGTAGGAGGAACTTCCAATTACCAATCAGTCTTCGATCAAAACGCGATGAGATTCGTGCACAATGCATATCAGCATTATAAGCCGATCGGAGTTGCGTCTACCGGGCAATCGTACATTCAAGCTTCAAAAAACAATAACTTGGCCGGCGTCGTTTTCGCTGCAAACAATGCAAACTTTGCGCAGCAGTTTTTAGAGGCCATCGCGCAGCAGCGTTTTTGGGATCGAAAGTAAGAAATTGAACAGGCATGGATCAGGCTCCTTTCCTTTGGCATGGCACTGTTTGCGATGAACAGTCCAATGCCGGGGCGGGAGCCTTTTTTGCGCAGCAAACGGAGCAGATTGTCTTCACAAGGGGCAGTTTGCAATGCCGTTCCAGGTTCATATAAAATAGTGGGAAATAAAGATGATGCAGAACCGATATGCGAAAGCATGACATGTTGGGAAGCAAGGAGGGTTGACGATGAATTTGTTTAACTCCTGGAAGTTTAATCTCGCACTCGGCATTATGTTTGTTATTGCAGGGATTTTAGTTTTCATTATTCGATTGGATGATCTGCTCGACCTGAAACTGCTGCGCATGCTGCTTCCGGCTGCGTTTGTATACATAGGCATATCATTGATCTTCACTTCCAGCCGCACGAGGAAAGAATAACAGTTAAAGACAAGATTTGTAAAAACTAGAGCAAAGTACATGAAATTCGTAAAAATAAAAACCAAAGTACATGAAATGTGTAAAAACCTTATTTCAACGTTCATGAGATTTAAAAAAATCTTAAATCGAGGTTCATGCATTTCGTAAAAACTGCAAAGCGATGTCTGTTGTTTTTAACACAAATTTGTCAAAGATTTGAACATATGACGATGGAATTCGTTATAATAGATAGAAATATGGGAAGAAGGAGAGTGCAGGTCAATGAGCTCATCTCAAAAA
>CALKAN010000420.1 GCA_937983035.1 uncultured Paenibacillaceae bacterium
ACATGGGTCAGCGGCTTGATTTCATATCCATGATGCTGAGCGCCCGTTCGATTGCGGAATTTTTCACGATTTTTGATTGGGTTCAATTGCTGTTGGAAAGCGATAAGCGGTACTTAATGCAATATCAGGAAAGCTTGGCCGAAGAGAAAACGCTGTTTGCCCAATTAGAAGAAGAACAGATGCTTTGGATGCAATTGGAAAATAACTATGCGGCCGAATTGGAACGAGTCCGGACGATGCAAGCAGAGTTAGACCGTGAATTGGAACAAAGCTCAAATGCAGCGGCCATAGCTGCCGAAATTAAACGATTGACGGATGAATGGCAGCAAATCGGACTCCCTTGGTTTCAGACGTATTTCCAAGCTTTATCCAATGCAATCGTCCGCTTGCCCGATTGGATTTTGGCACGCAGCGACAGACTTCAATTTGAACGACAGCATATCGCCGTCCATCTGACAGATGATGATTTGAACGAATTTCTGCTCGAGCAAAACGAGTTGTTTGAAGGTTTTCTCTTTCAATTCAGCAGCGATGAAATCATCGTGGAAGGCGAACGGGAACAGCTGAAAGTGAAAATCATCGGCCGGTATGAGCATCAATACGACGAGGAAACCGGCAATCGGCTCGATTTTATCATCGACGAGCTCTATTACAATGAATTCAAATTGCCGGAAACAACAGGTAAAGATTTAAAAGAAGCGTTCGATCTCAGCTTTTATCCGGATCGCATGTCTCCGTTTCTTCGTTTCAAAGACTTTGCGCAAGAAGAAGGCAAATTGATCATCTATTTCCAATTGTAAAAAATGTTTGTGCCGGCTTCATCTTCTGTTGATCGGACTTATTTGTTCATCTTCATTTCATCTTCAATGACTGCAAATGAGCGCAAAAAAGGCTGACCTCCTGTCATGCACATGCATGCAGGGGTCAACCTTTTTTTTGCGCAATCCGATGCGCTTTACAGCAATTCTACTGCCTTTTGCGCCAATTTAGATCGTTCGCCTTTTTCCAATGTAATGTGCCCGGAAATGGATTCTGCTTTAAAGCATTCCACTAAATAGCTCAACCCATTGCTGGTTGCGTCCAAATATGGGTGATCGATTTGCTCCGGATCGCCCATCAATACGATTTTACTATTTTCCCCCACTCTCGAAACGATCGTTTTCACTTCATGTCTCGATAAATTTTGCGCTTCATCGATAATGATGAATTGCCCGGGAATGGAGCGGCCGCGAATATAGGTGAGCGCCTCTACTTGAATGCTGCCAAGGCCGGCAAGGATATTATCGATGTCTCCGTTTTTTTTCACATTAAATAAAAATTCCAAGTTATCATAGATCGGCTGCATCCACGGACGCAGCTTTTCCTCTTTCTCTCCGGGCAAAAAGCCGATGTCTTTTCCAATTGGAACGACAGGGCGCCCGATCAACAATTTCTTGTATCTGCGCTCATCTTCCGTTTTCAACAATCCCGAAGCGAGCGCCAGCAGCGTTTTTCCAGTGCCCGCCCTCCCCGTAATCGTCACCAAAGGAATGTCATCATTCAGCAGCAATTCAAGCGCCATGCGCTGCTGAGCGTTGCGAGCCGTAATTCCCCATACCGGATCGTTGTATAGTTGAAGAGACTCCATCATATTGGACGCAGCATTCATTTTAACCAATGCAGACTTGGAACTGCCCGTTTCATCTTTCAAGATAAGAAATTCATGCGGATAGCATTTCAGAGGCTTCTCCAGGCGATCTGCGGGCAGAGCTTGGCGATGATACAGCTCATCAATGAGCGAAGGATGCACTTGAATCGTCCGATACCCCATATACAAATCAGACAGCGAAGGCAAACGATCATTTAAATAATCTTGAGCTTCGATGCCTAAAACGTCTGCTTTTATTCTCACAAGCGTATCTTTGCTGACAAGAACAACCGGTTTGTTCGTACCTTTTTCCTGCTGTTCAATATGGTAGTTTAAAGCAACGGCCAAAATTCGATTATCGCTTGTCATCTCGCCGAACGTTTCACGCATTCTCAGAAAACTCTTATGATTCAGTTCTACTTTTACGCTTCCTCCATGATCTAATTCGACGCCGTCATACAGTCTTCCTTTCGAACGCAAGCTGTCCAGCAAACGAGAAATATATCTGGCATTTCTGCCGATTTCATCTGCGTTCCGCTTCTTGGAATCAATTTCTTCCAGGACGATGGAAGGGATGATCACTTCATTGTCCTCAAAAGCATAGATGGCATTCGGATCATGAAGCAGTACATTCGTATCTAGAACAAAAATTTTCTTCATATGCGTCTCCTCCGCTTTTAGTGTTCTGCTTCCCGTTGATGCATAAATGCCGATTCATGTGAGATACTATGCTAACGATTATGCTTGCTATGTTGATGCAGAAAGGATTTGGAACTCATGAGACATTGGATCGCAATATTGCTCATCGCGGCAGTCGCTGCTGGGTGCAATGCGAATACGCAAACAGACCAATCGATGCCCAAGGCTCATCATCAGCGAATGGAAACAGAGCAGACGATCCCGCCGAAACAAGAAATTACAGACCCTGAACAAGTAAGCAGCAGACTGGAGGCTTTGGCAGAAAGCATTCCGCATGTCAATCGGGCCAACTGTGTCGTCATCGGCAATACGGCCATTGTCGGCATTGATGTGGATGGAAACTTAGACCGTTCAAAAGTTGGAACAATTAAGTATTCCGTCGCAGAAGCGTTGCGCACCGATCCTTTCGGGGCTCATGCCATCGTCACGGCGGACATCGATATTTATGAACGGCTGCAGATGATCAGGCAAGAAATGGCAGCCGGCAACCCTATCAGCGGCGTAGCGAATGAACTGGCAGACATGATCGGCAGAGTCATGCCTCAGCTTCCCAAAGATACGAGACCATAAGAGCAGCTTCATGCGGCATAGTTCACACATGGATTAGGCATTTCCATATAAAAAGGCAAAAAACACCTTGTTCTTTCACGAAAAGAACCAGGTGTTTTCTGTCACCTCCCCATACTCCCAAATTATTCCCTTAATTGATCTTTTAAAGCTTGTTTAGCCAGCTCGAATTTTTCTTCGTTTAAATAAATGTACGGGCTCTGCCAACGGCCTTCAACAGGGATATAGTTTATATTATCGTTATTTAAGCCGGCATATGTCTGAATCATTTGAAAAATTTGGGATCGGGGAATGTCCATTCGAATATGGTCTCCAATGGCCCGGAAAATGTCTCCTGCCTTTAATACGGCATTAAATGATTTCAACTTATCAATGATCGCATGAACGACTTGCAGCTGCCGCTGATTCCGTTCAAAATCCGAAGAAGGCCGAGTCGGATTCGGGATGTTATCGTTGGACTGACGATACCTTACGTAATCCAGCGTTTTCTTCCCGTCCAATATTTGCGGCCCTGCTTTTAAATCAATATTCGTTCCGTCCGCACGGTCAATATACCGCATATCCATGTCTACATCGATATGGATGCCTCCGAGTTCATCCACAATGGCTTCTAATGTTTGGAAATTCACAACGACTGCATAATCAATCGGGATGTCCAAAAACTCTCCGAATATTTTTTTGATTTCAGTCATGGCATTGCCGCTCTTCAACTCGCCCCTGCGTTCCAGATTGGTCACGGCAGCATAGTAATTATTTGCCTTTCTTGCTCTGTAACCATCCACCTTCACATAAGTATCGCGCGGAATCGAAACGACCGCCGCGGATTTCTGATTCGGATTTAATGCTGCAACCATAATGACATCCGTGTTCATCAAGCCTAGATTCGGTCTTGAATCCAAGCCGAGGAGCAAGATCGATACCGGTTTTTTCCTGCGATTCTGATCTTTCGATTGTTCCGAAGCATACACATCTTCTATGATGCTGTCAGATGTCATGTCTTTCAGCGCGGCGTTCAGTTGATAATATGTATAAAGCGCCCAACCCGCAACAAGCAGCAGGAGCGCTCCGAGGACAGCCGCCAAAATCAACCCTATGCGCCGGCGTTTGCGCTTCTCTTTCTTGTGAATGTCTGTCCTGCGCAAACTCGTATTGTTCTCTCCCATGTTATCACCATTTTCACTGATTATAGCGAGGTTCAGCTTCGATGTCTTTCAGCAGCTTCTCCGCTGATTGTTTATGAAATTTAAGCGTATTTTCTTCTCCATTCTCTGACACATATCGAACTTGATACGTTTCTGCAGATGCCTCAATCTCAAATGATTTCAACTGATGATCTTCTCGCAATATGCTTTCGAAGAATGCTGCCGTTTCTTGAGCAGCCCGGTCATTCGGCCTCGCTTCGGCAACGATATAAATTTGCAGCCAATTAAACACGGCATCTGCAATATTCATCGCTTTGTCTCCTCTTCACTGGATTTTCCGCCTTGATTCGCTGCGCGCTCCTGCACCCAATACCGCACGCGCACGATCAACAGCAAGAGCATGGCAATGCCAAGGGAATAGACGATGGGAAGATTCGAATCGACTTCGAATACAAGCAATAAAAATCCGCCCAGCACCAGCAACGTGTAGACGATGATCGATTGAAGCAAAGGAGGCTTTCTTGCGCGGAACACTTTATTGTAAATATATGCGCAAAAGACAAAGATCAGCAGCCAGATCAGCCAATGATAAACTTGGATTCCAAGCAGCGGGCTTGTATCCATCATAAACTCGCCAAAATTAAACTTAGGAATCTCGACCGTCTCCTCTTGACCCCAAAACATCATATTAATCCTCCTGCGCTAATTTTCGTTTCTTTTCGAAACGATCCCGCTCGCTTTTATTTAAAATTTTCTTGCGAAGACGAATGGAAGAAGGAGTAATTTCACAATATTCGTCATCATTTAAATATTCCAGGGCTTGTTCCAATGAGAACTTGCGAACTGCCTTCATCTTCACCGTTTCTTCTTTCGTTGACGAGCGGATATTCGTCAAATGTTTTTCCTTGCAAATATTTACAACAATGTCATTGTCACGCGAATGTTCGCCGACAATCATTCCTTCATATACTTCCGTGCCGGGTGATACGAACAATGTGCCGCGATCTTCCACGGATAAAATGCCGTATAACGTTGAAGTGCCTGACGTCGTAGAAATCAGCACGCCTTGTCTTCGCCCTCCAACTTCCGTGCCAATGTACGGCGCATAAGATTCGAATGCATGGTTCATGATGCCGTAACCTCTCGTCAAAGTTAAAAATTCAGTTCGGTAACCGATGAGCCCTCTGGATGGAATCAAAAACTCGAGCCTTGCTTGTCCATTATGCTGCGTCATGTTCAACATTTCTGCTTTGCGGGCGCCGAGACTTTCCATGACAGCCCCCATGCTTTCTTCCGGAATATCCACAAGCAGCCGCTCCATCGGTTCCATCTTAACGCCGTCAATTTCCCGCACGATCACTTGCGGCTTCGACACTTGGAGCTCATAACCTTCCCTGCGCATATTTTCAATCAAAATGCCGAGATGCAGCTCTCCGCGTCCAGAAACGATGAATGCATCCGGGCTGTCTGTCTCCTCGACCCGCAGACTGACGTCTGTCTCCATTTCTTTAAACAACCGTTCTTTCAATTTTCGGGAAGTTACCCATTTTCCTTCTTTACCGGCAAACGGGCTGTCATTTACAAGGAAAGTCATTTGGAGCGTCGGCTCATCAATCCGGATGCGGTCCAATTGTTCAGGATGCGAAGGATCGCAAATCGTATCACCGATATTGATTTCTTTCAATCCGGCGGCAGCAACGATGTCTCCAGCTTCCGCCTCCTCAATTTCCAGCCGCTGCAATCCTTGGAAGCCGAACAATTTCTCAACTCTAGCTTGCCTTACTTTGCCTTCTTGGTCAATAATGGCGGCAGCTTGTCCGCGCCTTATTTTTCCTCTCGCTACCCTTCCCACTGCAATTCTGCCCAAATAATCGTTATAATCGAGCAGCGTTACTTGCATTTGCAGCGGCGCCTCCGCATCTCTTTTTGGAGATGGGATATGCTCGATGATCGTTTCGAACAAAGGCCGCATATCTTCTTTTAAATCGTCAGGATCGGTTCCGGCAATGCCTTGCAATGCCGATGCATATACAACCGGAAATTCAAGCTGCTCGTCATTGGCATCGAGCTCAATAAACAAATCCAACACTTCATCCACGACTTCTGCCGGACGAGCGTTCGGCCGATCCATTTTGTTTACGACGACGACAGGCGTCAAATGATGTTCAAGCGCTTTGCGAAGCACGAATTTCGTCTGCGGCATGCATCCTTCAAACGCATCAACGACAAGCAGAACGCCGTCGACCATTTTTAATATTCGCTCCACCTCACCGCCAAAATCAGCGTGTCCGGGAGTATCCAATATGTTAATTTGCGTATTTTCGTATTGTACGGCTGTATTTTTTGCCAATATCGTAATTCCGCGCTCTCGTTCCAAGTCGCCGGAATCCATCACTCGGTCTTGCACGGCCTCATTGCTGCGAAAGACGCCGGACTGTTGAAGCAAACGGTCCACTAATGTCGTTTTGCCATGGTCCACGTGTGCAATGATGGCGATATTTCGAATCTGCTTCATGATGCGAGAACCTCTCTTCCAATGAAGTCAACTTCGCTGCCGGATCTTGCGTTCCGACGGTGCATTTAACCTAAACATTATATGTTTTTTTGCCTTGTTTTGCAAGAACGAGCCGTTCTCATTAAATTCCATGGACTGATTTTGAACAGCTTTGATGACAATGATATGCCTGCGAACGATCTCGGTTATTTCTCCATCAGCCTCTTGTAATATAAACCTGCAGCCATCGTCACGACAATAAACAAGACTGGCACGAACCACGCGTAAGAAGGATGAGAAGTTTGCAGCATGGCGATAATTTTCGGGTCGGATACGAGCATATCCCCCGCAGTATAAGCCAGCACAGCCGCGCCAACATACAACACAAACGCATACCGATGCAGCAGATGGATGAGCAGCTGGCTGCCCCATATAATGATCGGTATGCTCATTCCGATGCCGATCAGCAACAGCGAAAGATTCCCTTCAGATACGGCGGCGATCGCAAGAACATTGTCTAAACTCATAATAAAATCTGCAACAACGATTGTCCATATTGCAGGCAATAAAGCTGTGGAAGCACGGATCTGCTTAGGTTCAGATTCATCCATCAACATCTTCATCGCGATATAAAGAAGCAGAAAAGCGCCGAGCGCTTGCAAATACGGAATTTTCAACAGCAAGACCGCAGCAGCAGTCAATATAATGCGCAAAAACACCGCTGCCGCCGTACCGAACCATATGGCTTTCTTTCTGTGAGAATCGCTTAAATTTTTGCTTGCCATGGCGATGACGACAGCATTGTCGCCGCTTAAAACGAGATTGATCAACGTAATTTTTAACAGGGGCACAATCCATTCCATTTATTTGTTCCCGCCCTTCGTCGATAGGAAACCTATACAATCATATGAAAATGGAAGGCTGGTTATGTACAAGGATGACATGTTCCCCATGTTCGCCGGAAAAGCGGCTTGCTGCTGGCCTGAAAAAAAAGTATTGACTAAAGCGCATGTTATCCGTTATACTCACATTATCAAAAGATAGTTGCATACAAATGATTCCATATGGTTTCCAAAGGGGAGTAGCTTAGGAAGCAAGCATGCTTGTTTCCATTACAACAAAGTCGTCACTTCGGGCTGTGAATGCCCCGGCTTTGTTGACAACGTGAAGTTGTTAGCAAGACCTTTGCCATTGATTGCATGGCACAGGTCTTTTTTGTTTTCCAAATGCTGGAAAGATTGTGCGCGCAAATTCTTTCATTGCATTTACACCCATGAATGGACAGAAACGAGAAATGGAGGGTCTGCTGTTGGAATGGTTCCAATCGGAAACATTATTGTTCATTTACAGTTTATTATCGATCATATTCATTGACCTTATCTTAGCAGGAGATAACGCGATTGTAATCGGCATGGCAGCCCGCAATTTACCGAAGAACCAGCAGAAAAAAGTCATCTTGTTCGGTACCGGCGGCGCAGTGCTCATCCGCGTGATTGCCACGATCTGCGTCGTATGGCTGTTAAAAATTCCGTGGCTGATGGTCATCGGCGGCGTGCTTCTTACATGGATTGCATACAAGCTGCTCATTCAAGAAGAACAGCATGACATTAAAGCCGGAAAAAGCGTGTGGGAAGCGATTCGCACCATCATTATCGCCGATGCGGCCATGGGGCTTGACAATGTCATCGCCATTGCCGGGGTCAGTCAAGGAAACATCCTGTTAATTATCCTTGGATTGCTGATCAGCGTGCCGATCATCGTTTGGGGAAGCACGTTGTTTATCAAGCTGATCGATCGCTTCCCGATCATTTTATATTTCGGAGCAGGAGTCTTGGCATACACGGCAGCCAACATGATTTCCAATGAACAAAAAATTGCCGGTTTCTTCGATGCGCAGCCTTTGTACAAATGGCTCATGACCGCCGTCATCATTGTCGGCGTATTGCTTGCAGGCATATGGACAAATAAATGGAAAGAAAAGCGCGTGCTGAGAACGAAAAATAAGCAAACGACGACGATTCATACCAATTAACAGACGAATTTGCTCTTGCGGCTTTGCTTTTTTCCGTCTCAATCTAGCTGCAACGAAATCGCCTGCCGCAATGATATTTCATTTGTTCATCAAGAAGCCATTGCAATCACACAAATGCTAATCAAAAAAGCAGCCGTCGCCGGCTGCTTTTTGATTAAAACCAATCGCTTGTTTCTTCTTCTTTATGATCCGCTTTGACAGTGATCAATTCTGTGCCTTCCACTGCTTTTTCGATCTCCTCATCCAACCAATCCATCCCCGCTTCAATGCGCTCAACGACTCGCAAATTCGGTTTCGTGCTCGGTGCTTTCGGCACAAACAAAGTGCAGCAATCTTCATAAGGCAGAATGGAAATATCGTAGCAATCAATCTGCTGAGACAGTTGGATGATTTCTTGCTTATCCATCGCTACCAGCGGCCGCAAAATCGGAATGTTCACCACTCGTCCGATCACATCCATGCTCGTCAACGTCTGACTGGCCACTTGACCGAGGCTTTCTCCCGTGACAATCGCTCCTGCTTCTCTCTTCTTCGCTAATTTTTCTGTAATCCTCATCATCGCTCTGCGCATAAATGTAATGAGCAAGTGATTATTGCCTTGCTGATTCAGCCGCGTTTGAATTTCCGTAAACGGAACCATGTGCACTTTCATATCGATGCTGTAAACTGCCAGCTTGGCGGCAAGATCAATCACTTTCTGCTGCGCTCTTTCGCTCGTGTATGGGAAACTGTGAAAATGAACAGCTTCCAGCTTCAGTCCGCGCTTCATGGCCAACCAGCCGGCAACCGGGCTGTCAATGCCCCCGGACAACATCAACATCGCTTTCCCGCTGCTTCCAATCGGCAAACCGCCCAATGCCGGAATGACTTCCGAATAAATATACGCGCCTTCTTGCCTTGCATCAACATGCAGCTCCAAATCCGGATGATGCACGTCAACGCGAATGCTGCCGTCCATATGTTTTAATATATATCCGCCGATTTGATGATTTAACTCCATCGAGCGGGACGGAAAAGGTTTATAGGCTCGTTTCGCAGACACCTTAAATGTTTGCGGCTTGTTCTGCGCAGCTTGAATCACTTCCAGACTTTTTTTCTGAATCGAAGCCAAATCCAAATCAGCTCGCGCGACAGGGCTGAATGAGGCAAGACCAAAGATGCGCAGCAGCCGCTTTTTTACTTCCTCATACGGTTCTCCATGAAGCGCGATCAGTACTCTTCCGTACGTTTTATGGAGCTTTACGGAAGGAAACGGCTCCAGTTGACGCTGAATTTGCGACAAAACCCGGTTTTCAAACTGGAGCCTGTTTTTTCCTTTCAATGTCAGCTCACCGAACCGAAGCAAGATAAATTCCGGCTTCATTCCTTCATCCCCTCTTTATTATGAATATTTCCGATCTGTTGAATGACTTCTTTCAATTGTCGGCAAAGGTAATCAATGTCAGCCTCTGTATGACTCGCAGCCAAGCTGACTCTTAAGCCGCTCGCCGCCTCGTTGCGGTCCAATCCCATGGCCAGAAGCACTCTGCTCGGCCGGTCATCTTTCGATGAGCAGGCAGATCGGGTCGATACATAAATATCCCGCTGTTCAAGCGCATGAAGAAGAACTTCTGATTTCATGCCAGGCACCGAAAAATGAACGATATGCGGAGCCATTTCCCGCTCATTCGCGGATCCGTGCACGCGCACATTCGGAATTTCGCTTAAGCATGCAAGCAGCTTGGCACGCAGCTTATATAAGTATTCTGCCGTTTGCGCCTGCCGTTCAGCGGCCATCCTGACCGCTTTGGCCATCCCTACGATCAGCGGCACATTTTCCGTTCCGGAACGAAATCCGCGCTCTTGCCCGCCTCCTGCCAGCAGCGGTGACAACTGCACGCCTTTGCGGCAATAGAGCACTCCCGCGCCTTTTGGTCCTTCGATCTTATGAGCAGACAAGCTTAACAAATCGATGCCTGATTCGTTCAACCGAAGCGGAACTTTTCCGAACGCTTGGACGCCGTCAACATGAAAATACAGCTTCGGATACGCCTTAAGAAAGCGCCCGATTTCCGCAATCGGCTGTATTCTGCCCATTTCATTGTTTACATGCATGATGCTGACCAATATCGTATCTTCCCGCACCGCTGCTTTCAAGTCTTCCAACTTGACCGCACCGGTAGCATCCACGGGCAAATAAGTGACGTCAAACCCGTATGATTCCAACTGTTTAAAACACTCATATACAGAAGGATGCTCAATTTCGGACGTAATTAAATGTTTTCCGCGATTCTGGTATTGAAAAGCAATGCCTTTAATCGCCATGTTGTTGCTTTCCGTTCCGCCTGAAGTAAAATATACCGTCTCTGGATGAACTTTCAGACAACTTGCAATGACTTGACGAGCTTTCGTAATGAGCCGCTCTGCCTCCACGCCGATTCGATGCAGCGAGGAAGGGTTGCCGTACACTTGAGACATAACTTCCGAAACCGTTCGAACGACTTCTTTATGCGGCGGTGTTGTCGCGCTGTGATCAAAATAATGCATCGCTCTTCTCCTTCACGTACAATTCTACAATGCATCATTCTACACCTTTTTACCGAAAATCGCTACTTTTATATTCACGAACAAAATAAACAATGCATAGATTCATGTCTGCTTCAACGTCTGCCTGAAAAAACATCCTCCCAAAACGGGAGGATGTTATTCAAACACGCGGCTAATACAACATCGGCAATAAAATGGCATAAGTGAGAAATGAAATAAGACCGATCGCAATCGACGCGATGCCTGTCCCGCTGTTTCCCCTGCCCCAGGCGATGAAGCCAAGCACAACTGCTGCCGGCCCGAGAACAGCCGGCCATAAAAATAATGAAACGATCGCAACCACAAGAGAAATTATGCCGAATCCTCGATTTTCTGCCGGCGTTTCTTCCCCTAATGCGTGTTTGATGACATGTCTGCCTTCTTCTTCATTTTGTGTTTTGATTGCCCCTGAATATGCCGGTGCCAAATCCGCGGCAAATTCTGTTTGGTGCTCATCCTCTTCTGCAGATTGGCCGCTTGCATCATCCGCGTTCCATGAAGCTTGATCAGGCTCAGCAAACATCGATTCATTCGAATCCTCTGCTCTGTCAGCAAATTCATCCGTTGTTTCTGCAAAGCTGGCATCTTGCTCTGCAGCTTCCGCCAGCGGCTGCAATTCTTCCGGAATTTGATTCTCGTCTTCACGTTTCAAATCTTCAGCAGACATTTCCTTTAAAAATTGTGGATCGATGTCTTCTTCTTCGGCAGCGATTGACGTAATCTCCTCAGCGAATTCTAACGAGTCGCTGCTTTCCCTGCTGAGATCATCAGGGGTCACTTCTTCCACAAACTCCGGCGGATCTGAAGCGCCTTGTTCGAAAAAATAAAGTTCTTCGCTGAAAGCTTCTCTGCTGTCATCGCCGGCCTTTTCGATTGCATTTGTCTCCGGTTCGGATTCAACGATCGAGGCTAAAGCTTCTTCTCTCTGCTCGTTGGAAGTTCCGGCTCTTGCGTATGCTTCCGCCTGTTCATCGCTCGCATACCAATCATTTTTATTTTTTTCCACGTTCACCCCTCCTTCTGCGATCATCATTTTGGAAAATGTTACGAATGTTTTGGTTCGAAGGTGTGACAACAAGTATTGGAAGCGTCAGCAGCTGCATCTTTGTGTTCCGTGTCGAATGTTTCACCGGCAAATTCAGCATTGTATTCTGCATCCATGTGTTCATCGATGTCGATCATAATTGCGTCTGCCCCGCATTGGTTGCCTTCTTTCCAGTAGGTGCAGTTCGATACGCTGCACATCACTTTTGGCATTGAGCCTCACCTCCTGATATCAATTTTCCCTCTGATTGCAGCAGCTATCCGCATTTGCCTGCTGTAAATAATCCCTGCTGTATAAAAAACATGTCTTTAATCAAAATTAAAACAAATCCCACTAACTGATGAACAAGCAGAAAATCGGACGCTCATGCGCAACGATCGGCACTTTTCCTGCCTGTTATTTGATCAATTCAATGAAAAATTCCAAAACAAATATATCGTCGAAAGGAGTTCAGATCATCATGCGGCTTCGTCTTATCATTGCTTCTGCTTTAGTGATCGTATGCGGACTTTTCTTGATTCCTCAAACCTTTCATCAACAAGAAGCGCCGCCAAAACATGAAACTTTTGAGATGCATGCAAAATCTGACCTCATCAATCAAGATGTTGCGCTCACAGACCGGCTCTGCCGGAATCAATGCGCGTTTCACTTGCAGCAAGTTTTAACCGATGCAGAACAAGCAACCGACTTGACACAACTGCTTCAAAACATGCAAACCGAACATCCAAACATGGTTTACCTCATGTATTCTTCTCCAAACCAAAAAACGGTCACCGCCGGCGATTTAGGCGAACTGGAAGCAGAAATAAAATCACAGCTCGAACAAGCGAAACAGTCTCTGCAGAAAAATCGCCGCTATGAGTCCGCTGCTTTCAAAGCAGGCGGCAAATCGTATTTTGTGACCGGACAGAACCGCTATGACAAACGCGGACAGAAACATCAGATGATCGCCGTTGTAGAGCATGAACTGCTGGATCAAATCCAAATTCAGCAAAAGCGAAATTTCCGCCTCGTCCCTTATCCGAACGAAAACCGAAAACGAATGCAAACGATGGATGCCCAAACGAATGTAAAGACGAATCCGGGAAGCGGCCCTGAGCAGCAAGGAATGAGTCATTACAATACCGATGAAGTCGTCGTCAAATTCAACTTTGAGCCGACGGAAGAACAGCTTCAACAAATCCGCCGGGACATTCATGCCGAAAGCAAAGAAAAATCGTTAAATCAAACGTACGTTTTTCGTTCCAGCAAACTGAGCGCCAACGAAATGCTGGAATATTTCAAATCATGGGATATTTCTTACGCCGAACCGCATTTTCTTTATTTAACAAACCAAAATCAAAGCGAAAACCATGAACTGACGCCGAATGACGAGTTGTTTTACGGTTATCAATGGAATTTGCCGGTGACCGAAACGCTCGATGGATGGACGATATCCAAAGGAAGCGAAGATGTCATCGTTGCAGTCATTGATACCGGCGTGGATTTGAATCATTC
>CALKAN010000421.1 GCA_937983035.1 uncultured Paenibacillaceae bacterium
CCAGAGTGACGAAGAAGGCAAGAAGTTCCGTCAAAGACATCGCCGATGATCTCGTGAAATTGTATGCATCGAGGCAGACGGCCCGCGGTTATGCTTTCAGCAAAGATACGCCTTATCAAAAAGAATTCGAGGATAAATTTCCATATGACGAGACGCCGGACCAACTAAGAGCGATCGCTGAAATTAAAGCAGATATGGAAAAGCCGGTGCCGATGGATCGCTTGCTGTGCGGCGACGTGGGATACGGCAAGACTGAGGTGGCGATTCGAGCGGCGTTTAAAGCAACCATGGACGGCAAACAAGTAGCTGTGTTAGTTCCTACAACGATATTAGCGCAGCAGCACTACGAGACGTTTCGAGAACGTTTTGCGGATTACCCTGTCAATATTCAAATGCTGAGCCGCTTCCGCACCCGGAAAGATCAGCAGGAAACGATCAAAGGCTTAAAAACAGGCGTCGTTGATATTGTCATCGGCACTCATCGCTTACTGTCAAAAGATATTGTATTTAAGGATTTGGGCTTGCTCATTGTCGACGAAGAGCAAAGATTCGGCGTGTCGCATAAAGAAAAATTGAAGCAATTGAAGCTGAATGTGGATGTTTTAACGTTAACGGCGACGCCGATTCCGAGAACGCTGCACATGTCCATGCTTGGGGTGCGCGATTTGTCCGTCATTGAAACGCCGCCGGAAAATCGTTTCCCCGTGCAAACATATGTCGTGGAATACAGCGATACGGTCGTGCGGGAAGCGATCGAAAGAGAGCTGGCGCGAAACGGGCAAGTGTATTATTTGTTCAATCGCGTCCAGGGCATCTATCAGATCGCAGAACAGATTTCTTCTCTTGTGCCGGATGCAAGAGTAGCGATTTGTCACGGGCAGATGAGCGAGCAAGAACTGGAACGCACTATCCTTGATTTCTTGGACGGGGAGTTTGATGTGCTGGTCAGCACAACGATCATTGAGACGGGCGTTGACATTCCGAATGTGAATACATTGCTCGTTCATAATGCGGATCATATGGGGCTGTCCCAATTGTATCAGTTGAGAGGCCGGGTAGGCCGCTCCAACCGGATCGCCTATGCTTATTTTATGTACCAGAGGGACAAAGTGCTGCAGGAAGCCGCGGAGAAAAGGCTGTCTGCGATTAAAGAGTTCACGGAGCTTGGCTCAGGCTTTAAGATCGCCATGAGAGACTTGGCCATTCGCGGGGCTGGGAATTTGCTCGGCGCGGAACAGCACGGTTTCATCGCTTCGGTAGGCTTCGATTTGTATTCACAGATGTTGGCTGAAGAAATTGAGAAGAAGAAACAGGAAATCGAGGGCAAAGAGGCGGCGCCGAAACCGGTTGTCACTACGCAAATCGATGTAGAGCTCGATGCATATATCCCGTCAGAATATATTTATGACCACATGCAAAAAATTGAAATTTATAAAAAAATTGCTTCCGCCCAATCGTTGGACGAAATCGACGAGCTGTATGATGAGTTGGTGGATCGTTTCGGAGACTTGCCGCAGCCGGTGCTGCATTTGTTGACCGTAGCGAAGCTGAGAGTCTACGGAAGCCGGTTTTTCATTTCCTCCATGACTCGCAGAAAGGACGAACTTCATTTGCAATTTGCTGAGGGGGCGTCGGATTGCAATGATCCGAAGCTGCTCATGATGCTGAGCAAACAATCCGATCGAACGGTGCGCTTTGACAATGACAGGCAAAGGTTGATCATTTCTTGCAAAGGAATGTCGCCGGAACAATCGGTCGATTTCTTGGAGCAGTTTTTGGTACAATATAACAAGGCTTTGAAGAATAAGGAGGAATTAGAGCATGCAGCAAGATAAGAAGCGATCTATGCGCAAATACGCGTACATGAGCATGATGATCTTCTGTGCCGTCATTTTATTAAGCGCATGCGGCGGCAAACAGAATGCAGAACCGGAGGCTCCCGGCCAAGCGCAGGCCATTATGGATATTCCAGACGATATGATCGTGGCGGAATATGAGGGCGGGGAAGTTACCGGAGCGGAGCTGAAAGCATACCGCGGCGTCACGCGTCTGTTCGTCGGGCCGACAT
>CALKAN010000422.1 GCA_937983035.1 uncultured Paenibacillaceae bacterium
TATCTCATAAAAATAAGCTTATTTTGCTCTTTTAGGCATCAAAAATGGGCTGGAACGATCGGTTCCAACCCAAATGAGCAATCATTGCAGTTCCAGTTTCACCATGCCATTATGCCGCAAAACATCGAACGACGCTCCGGTGCTGAACTAATAATATTGCTGGGCGGAGGCGTTCGCTGCGTAATAGCCGCTGCCATAACAATCCGCAGGCGGTCCGATGATCACCGTCTCCTGAATCGGGGCCAGCACATGCTGAAGCTGCTCTTTATTCAGGCAATACGAGTAAGAAAATACTTGCGGCGGCGTCAAGCGCAAAATATCTGATCCCCATGCCGTTTCAGGCATCGGCGCATCATAAATCGTCAAGACATGCGTGTGATCGACGGCAGCCGCAAAGTAATGCCACCAGCCTTGAGGAATAACGACCACTTGCTGCGGCTGAATCCGAATATTTGTCAATTGTTTCGTCACCGGATTGATCATCGATGCAATGATTTCTCCAGAGATGCAATAAATGATTTCCGTCGAATTCCAATGGTAATGCGGTTCCACCACATTTCCTGCGCTTAGAAACACATCGATCATAGACGTCTTGCCAATCACAGGCAGCTGCTCTGCCCCGAGCAAATTGGCATAATTGTTTTCATCCTTCGTGAAAAAACGGCTCTGACTTAAATCGAAAGCATATTGCAAATGATAGTTTGCAACATCCGCATGCTGTGCAGACACGATTGTCGCTCCTTTCCATGATAAAAGCCCTATCCACAGATTACGCGGCAACCGTGTGCCTTGTGCATGCGAATTTTCAACGAAACGGCATCGGAAATTTTATTTTTAAGCCGCGATTATATCTCCCTCATCGCATGATCTGCCGGCATATCCATCCCTGACCATATTTTTTGAGCAGACCACCGTTCATCTTCTCCGCTCCAAAACTCATCTTCAGGCGGCAATCCCAACGGCAAAAAAGCAGTCGTGCATAAATATAAGCTGCCTGTCGAAATATAATTTTCGCCTAAGCTCGGTTGATGTCCGGCCAACCCGATTTGCAGCCAGCCGTTTTCATCAAAGGTGCCCGGCACATCCAAACAGCGCCGAATCACTGCTTGCAAACCGCATCGCACTTGCGCAGGACGGAGCGAATTCGGCAGCTGTTTCATGAGCGCGATTTGCGCCAGCAATTGAAATGCGCCGCATCGATAGGCGATCGACCTTCCGATCGCCGGAAAAGTGCCGTCAGGTGAGATAAGCTTTTCTTGAATGACGGCATAGCGCTGAGCTCTTCGAATGATCGGCTCTTTCATTTTTTCGTAATTGGGATACAAATGGCCGACCGTTAAAATCGTATCGACAAGCATCGGCTGGATGACGTAACTGTTGTAATAATCCCAATGGAAGTACGGGCCGTCCCCATACATGCCGTCTCCCTTATACCATTGTTCATGCTGATTGAGGGCATAATCGATCCGCATAATATCAAATTGTTCTCCGATGACATGCAGCGCCGTTTCGACCATGGCCGAGAATAACAGCCAATTACAAAACGCTGCCCGTATACGCAGCATTCTGATTTTGGAACCGAGCGAGATGATCCATTGCTTGAAGCCA
>CALKAN010000423.1 GCA_937983035.1 uncultured Paenibacillaceae bacterium
AGCTGGGACATGTTTCGAAATTTTGAGGAAAGAGGAAACATGTTTAAACAAGCTGTGCATAACCTTTAAGTAAAAGGTTGTCTGCAAAGGTTAAACGAACCATAAACAGACAATCCTAAGAAACGAAAGGGGTTGTCACAGTGAAAGCACGCACCTTGCCTGATCTGATGATTATTGTTTGCACGCTCGCGCTGCTTGCGATCGGCATCGTGATGGTTTACAGCGCCAGTGCAGTCAATGCTTTGCATGATTTTGGAGATGCCTATTACTATTTGAAACGCCAGCTGATCTTCGCCGTGCTCGGCATCGTTTCGATGTTTGTCGTAATGAACATGGATTATTGGATTTGGAAAAAATACGCCAAAATCGGCTTGATCGCAGCGTTTGCTTTGCTTGTGATCGTGCTCATACCAGGAATCGGCGTCGTTCGAGGCGGTGCGCGCAGTTGGCTTGGACTCGGCTCATTCGGCGTTCAGCCGTCTGAATTTATGAAATTGGCGTTGATCATTTTCTTGGCGAAATGGCTTTCGGACAATCAGGCGAAAATCAGCAGTTTTACGCGAGGCTTGCTTCCGCCGCTGCTGCTGCTCGGAGCGGCCTTCGGCTTGATCATGATGCAGCCTGATTTAGGCACGGGCGCGGTGCTTGCCGGCGCTTCGATGATCGTCATTTATGCGGCAGGAGCACGCATGGCGCACTTGTCGGCGCTCGCTTTGGCCGGATTGGCCGGCTTTGCCGCGCTCATCGCGGCGGCGCCTTATCGTCTGCAGAGGATTACGGCGTTTCTCGATCCTTGGCAAGATCCTTTAGGCGCAGGATATCAAGCCATTCAGTCCCTGTATGCCATCGGGCCGGGAGGACTTGTCGGCCTCGGCTTGGGCATGAGCCGGCAGAAATACAGTTATCTGCCGGAGCCGCAGACAGACTTTATCTTCTCTATCATTGCGGAAGAGCTTGGTTTTATCGGGGGGGCAGCCGTCTTAGTTTTGTTCGCCGTCTTAATGTGGAAAGGCATGCGCATTGCGATCACGGCTCCAGATGCATTCGGCAGTTTGCTCGCCGCCGGCATCACCGGCATTTTGGCCGTTCAAGTTGTGATTAACATCGGGGTCGTCATCGGCATGATGCCGGTAACCGGCATTACGCTGCCGCTGATCAGCGCAGGCGGTTCTTCATTGACTTTAATATTAACGGCTGTCGGCATCTTGCTGAACATATCCCGATTCGCTCGATGAGACGCTTGTTGCCGCGCTTCCGCGGATAAGTTTAGGCCTTTGTCACACTCCGATGCGTTCGTACATAAAATAACACATATCCGCGGCACATTCGAACCCGGATGTTCTCGATTTTAGGAGGTTTATTCGAATGAAACAGATCACCCAAGAATTAGAAGCTGCCAACGTAGGCGAATTGCTCTTAGATGAGCCCTTGTCCCGCTATACAACATGGAAAATCGGCGGTCCGGCAGATCTGCTGATTATTCCGAAAGATAAGGAAGCTTTAATCCGAACGATTCAAATATTGAAATCGCATGGGCAGAAATGGACAACGATCGGCAGAGGCTCAAATTTGCTTGTTTCTGACAAAGGCGTGCGCGGAGCGGTGATTAAGCTGGGCAAAGGGCTCGGTCATTTGAAATTCGATGGAGAGCTCGTTTATGTCGGCGCCTCGTATTCGTTCATTCGCTTATCTTATTTAGCCTCCAAAAAAGGGCTGAGCGGGCTGGAGTTTGCTGGGGGCATTCCAGGTACAGTCGGCGGCGCAGTCTATATGAATGCGGGAGCACACGGTTCGGATACGTCGCGAATACTACACAAAGCTGAAGTTTTGCTGGAAACAGGGGAATTGGTGGAATGGAGCAACGAAGATTTGGAATTTAGTTACCGCTATTCCAAGCTTCAATCCGTGCCGGGAATTGTGACAGAGGCCGTATTGAAACTGAAGCAAGGAGACAGCAACGAAATATTCGAGAAAATGTCGTCATTGCGCGATCGCCGATTGAGTACGCAGCCGCTGCAATCCGCTACTGCGGGAAGCGTGTTTCGCAATCCTCTTCCGCAGCATGCTGCCAGACTGATTGAGGAATCAGGTTTGAAAGGATATCGCATCGGCGGCGCCAAAGTTTCAGAAAAACATGCCAATTTCATTGTTAACACAGGGCAAGCCTCAGCGAATGACGTTCAATCTCTCATTCAGCACATTCAACAAGTGATTGAAGAAAGGCATGGCATCAAGCTCGTGCCTGAGGTGCACATGATAGGTGAACGTTAAACCGGAGGTGAGACATTGGATAAATTGGTCATCGAAGGCGGCAGACCATTATCCGGAACCGTCCGTATACACGGTGCGAAAAATGCTGCTCTTCCAATTATGGCTGCGTCGCTCTTGGCCGATGGGATGCATGTCATTAAAAATGTGCCCGATTTGCTTGACATCCATGTCATGATCGATATTTTGCGGGAGATCGGATGCACGGCGGAATATCGGGACAAAAAAGTTTTTATCGAAACATCGACCGTAAACGCCTCGCATATTCCAGAAAACTTAATGAGGCAGATGCGCTCTTCCATTTTTTTGATGGGACCACTCTTGGCTAAGTTTGGGAGGGTTCAAAT
>CALKAN010000424.1 GCA_937983035.1 uncultured Paenibacillaceae bacterium
TTGGGCATCCGAGCCTTTTGGCGCAGAAGTACAGAGGGAAGGACAGAGTGCTGATTGCTGTATAACCCGCTGAAGTTTCCGATTTACCGGAAAGCTGCGCTGAAGCGGGACAGGTACACTTGTTTATGGTGCGGAGCAGAGGCATCGACTGTGGATCACATCGTCCCTTCAAGCAAGGGAGGATCTGACTCACCGCGCAACTTGCTTGCATCTTGCAGTGAATGCAATGTGAAACGCGGCAATCAGTCTGCATTTTCCTATCTTAAGCAGCGATCGAATGTTGTGCCGAACGCATGGAAGCTGACATGCCGCATTATAGCAGCAAAAATCAATCATCAATTCCGGATTTGGTTCAGGCAGCCAATTCGCAACATTGAATTTCGCTGACGTGCTTTTTCATGCAATATCCTGCAGTTTAGAAGGGAACGATGATGCGAACCATTACCAAAGCATTGCTAATCATCATTGGATATATCAGTTTAGCGCTGGGCATCTTGGGCATATTCCTTCCGCTGTTGCCGACCACTCCTTTTTTGCTGCTGGCCGCAGCTTGTTTTTTGCGCAGTTCCGACAAGCTGCATCGTTGGCTGATGACGCATAAAATGCTCGGTCCTTATATTGCTTCGTGGAAAAAAGGAGAAGGCATCCCAATGAGAGCAAAGGTGCTCAGCATTTCTTTCTTATGGATCTCCATGTTGGCCTCCGCTTATTTTCTTCCATTCGGTTATGCCAATTTGTTGTTTTTGATGCCGGCAATTTTGTTCACTTGGCTCATATTAAAACAAAAAACGTTGTCAAAATAATCAAAGCGAGTATCGGATTGTCCGCCGCATAATCTGCATCTGCTTTTCGAATCCTAAGGACATCAGCATGAGACATTTTTTCGAAGGAGCTAAGAAGATGCAGAAGCAGAAATTATCGAAGAGCATTTTGATCGCGATGTCGGCATTTGCTTTGATGACTGCAGCTTGCGCGAATGCAAATGAAGGGCAGCAAACGAGAAATCAGGGGCAAGATCAATGGTTTGGCAGGAAATATTCTGTGCCGTCTCCCCCTAAACAGGCAGATGTTGCGAGCATTCCGCTGGTGCAGCATGAGGGACATGCTTATTTGTCATTGGATGAATTAGTAAATACGCTTGAATTCACCCATGATTGGGATGAACAAAAGCAAGTTTACAAAATTGGCAATACAGACGTCATTTATGAAGTGTTTGTCCATTCAACGGTTGCGAAAAAAGCGAGCACAGAAGTTGATTTGGGACATCAACCGTATTTGCGAGACGGCCGAGTCTACGTTCCTTTGGAAATTGTCGGCAATCTGTTTCAAGAAGGCATGAATTACGCGGTTCAAAACGACCGGCTGCTGTTTTACCCAGTGGAAGATGACGGCGGAACCGGACAAAATAAAGGTGATTTCGCCGATGATCCTTTGGATCCGGCGAACATTGGCGATGCCGTCGATGAAGAAGACGCTTTGAACATCGGGGATGCCGGTGACGCGGCATTATTGTCTGATCGCGGCGAGAGCAGCGGGAAATTAACAAGTTTTTCCCATATTAACGTCAATCGCTTAATCGCGACCGGCAAAAAATATTTAGGCGTGAAATATGAGTTTGGCGCCGATTCTTACGAGAAAAGCGGAACATTTGACTGTTCTTCTTTCGTGCAGCAATTATACGGCACTTACGGCATCAATTTGCCAAGGACAGCCAGAGATCAAGCAAAAGTCGGCGTTTCTGTCAGCCGCAGCAATTTAAGGAAAGGCGATTTGCTCTTTTTCTCAGTTCCCGGCCGCTTCAGATCGAACAATACGGTCGGTCACGTCGGGATCTATATCGGCGGCGGTCAGATGCTGCACTCTTCGCCTTCGCCTAAAAACGGGGTGCAAATTTCCAACATCAACAATGAGCATTGGAAAGACACTTATTTAGGAGCTAGAAGAGTCATTAATCATTAAAATAAAGGAAGCACTCTGATGCCATCTTCG
>CALKAN010000425.1 GCA_937983035.1 uncultured Paenibacillaceae bacterium
TGAAAGCCATTTGTTCCTGCGCGGAGATCCGCAAACTGCTGTCAAGCCAGAATGAATCGATGCCGCCTGAAATATCTTGATTGCCGTATTGCATTTTATTTACATACGCTTGCATTGTCTCTGCGCCGATATCTCGAGCCATCGCCTGATAGTACCAAATGACAGAGTGTCTCATGCCGGATCCCAAAGTATGATCTTTATTCCATGCTTCAATTTCTCTGACCGTTCCGTCCCATCGTTTAACATCATACTCATCTTCAACGGCTCCCGTCTCTAACCCAATGAGAGCGTTGGGCACTTTAAAAGTAGATTCAGGCGTAAATCTCTCCTTGCTGCGCTTCGCATTATAAATATACATGTTTTGATTGCGCAAATTTTTCAAAATTAATGTCCCTTCCAAATCTTCAAAAAGATGATCGGCACGAAGCTCTTTGATGCTGGACTTGTTTGCACCGGTCAATACGCCGGCCGCGGCGATGATCAAAAGCAACGCCAACAAAAAGACAGCTGTTCTTCTCATTTTCATCATGTCATTCTCCTCCTCATTCATATATCGCTGCCAAAACAATTCTTTGGAAAATTCACCTCCTTTTCTCTCATTTTGCAAAATTAGTATAATAAGAATATCATTTCCAGAAAATGATCATTTTCTTGCTTTGTACCCGTACAGATGCAAAAAAGGAAGGGGAGAAGTCGGATGAAATACAAGAAAATCATGAGTGAAATCGAGCGTCAAATCGAGGAGGGCCTTTTAAAGCCCGGGCATAAGCTGCCTTCCATCCGCGCTTTGTCTCAAAAGCACGCATGCAGCAAAAATACGATCATCAAAGCCTACGAACAATTGGAACGAAAGCATTTCATCTATGCTGTGCCAAAAAGCGGTTATTACGTCGTCGATAACATTTATTCCCGCATTCCCCGTGCAACTGGCATCAAAAAACTCGACTTTTTGTCAGCCGGTCCCGATCGGAAAGTAATGCCTTTTCGTGATTTTCAGCATTGCATCAACCAAGCGATCGAAACGTATAAACATGACATGTTTGTATATTCCGAACCCCAAGGCTTATACTCGCTGCGCAAGCAGCTTGCCCGTTATTTGCAAAACAATCAAGTTTTTGCTCCGCCTGAGCGAATTTGTGTCGTCTCCGGTTCCCAGCAAGCTTTGCACATTCTCGTCTCTCTGCCGTTTCCGAACGGAAAGAGCAAAATATGCGTGGAACAGCCGACCCATTTCAGTTTTATCGAATCATTGAAAGTCCATGAGTCCGCTGCCATCGGCATTGAAATGACCCGTGAAGGCGTTGATCTTGCGCGCCTCGAGCACATATTTAAGCATGAAGACGTGAAATTGTTCTATACCGTTTCCCGATTTCACAACCCAACCGGATTCAGCTATGCGAATGCACAAAAGAAAAAAATTGTCGAATTAGCCCAAAAATACGATGTGTACATTATAGAAGACGATTATATGGGAGACCTTGACCTGAATTTGAAGCAAGACCCGATGTTCGCCTATGATCCTTCCGGAAGAGTGATCTATGCGAAAAGCTTCTCCAAAGTGATGCTGCCCGGCTTGCGGCTGGGGCTGGCCGTCATCCCTGAACAATTCATATCCAAATTCGTGCAGGCCAAGTTTGCAGCTGATTTGCACTCGCCTGTTCTCACGCAAGGCGCGCTTGAAATATACTTAAAAAGCGGAATGTTCGACGCTCACATCCAAAAAATGAGATTCATTTACGGAAAAAAAGCTGCGCTGCTGCAGCAAGCTTTTCAAGACCACTTGCCGCCCGGCACAGCCTGCACTGGTTCCTTGTCCGGTTTTTACTCTGCAATTGAATTGCCTGAATCGCTGAAAGCGAGCCGCCTGAAAAAACATTTAGAGCAAAAAAACGTATTCGTAGAAGATGCGTCCAAAATGTTCCTGCCCGAGTTTAAAAAAGATAATATGATTCGCCTCAGCGTTTCCCAAGTGGAAGAAGAACTGATTGATCCCGGGGTGCAAATCATCGCAGCAAGCATCAACGAACTGATGAAAATGAAAAATCAGCCGATTTCGTTTCGCTGGAAATGATTTTTCCTTGGAACGAACAGCGTCTGGAAGCGGATGAAATTTTTGTTGACAACCATGTTATAGTGTGTATATAATTATAAACAGTATAACACTATAATTTTTTTATTCCATACATCGAGGAGGAACCAAATTGAAAAAAACAGCATCCATTTTATTCGCCGTTTTTCTTCTGTTTTCCATTGCTTTCCCGGCAGCTGCGGAAGCAAAGCCCGCATCCGTTTATTTTGACGGCATGCAGTTATCTGCCGAAAATGGGGAACCAGTCATCGTCAATCAGACTTTATTGGTTCCGGCAGATGATTTCTTAGCAGCTGCAGGCGCAGAATACAGCATAGACGATGCAGCGCAATCGATTTCGATCACAGGGCCCGAGGCAACCGTTGCGATGTCAGCCGGCTCGAATACGGCAGAGTGGAACGGAAAGCTGTACGAGCTCGCATCCGGGATGAAATGGATCGGCGATACCGCTTATATCCCGCTCCGTTTTACAGCGACGGCGCTCGGCTATGAAGTTGCCTGGCTGGCAGAAGAGAAAACAGCCGTCGTCAATTCCCCTGACTTTCCCGGTGAATCCGAAGATCTGAATGAACAGAAACAGGCGGATCCACCCGCTGCCGAGCAGGAGCACAGCCGCGGATTCATGTGGAAAGTGGAGCACGATGGCAACCTAGTGTATTTGGTCGGTTCCATCCATGTCGCCAGCGAGAACATGTACCCGATGAATCCGGAGATCGAGCAGGCTTTCGCGGAATCCGATGTCATCGTATTGGAGATTGATGTATCGAAAAGCGATGATCCAGAAATTTTGCAGCTCATGGCAGAAAAGACGATGTATCAAGACGGATCTTCGTTGAAAGACCATATCTCGGCAGAAGTGTATGAACAACTGGGAGCTGCTTTAGAGAGCATCAGCTTGCCTGCCGATGCATTGGACCCGTTCAAACCTTGGGTCGCAGCCACGAACTTAGAAATGTTTAGGCTCATGCAATTCGGGTTTGATACAGAAATGGGCATCGACATGTACTTTCTAAAACAGGCATTGGAGCGCGGCATGCCGGTCATGGAATTGGAATCATTTGAATTTCAATTAAATATGTTCGAAAGTTTTTCTGACCAGCTGCAAGAGAGCATGCTGAAAGAAATGCTTGCCCAGTTCAACAACTACGATAAAACAGCCGAAATATATTCGAATCTCTGGATTACCGGCGATGACCAAATGCTCATTGACATGATCGAAGAAATGACCGTGAACGAAGAAATGTATCAAGCGATGGTCGCTGACCGCAATGTGCAAATGACGGAAAAGATCTTGGAATATTTGCATGGAGAAGAACCTGCTGTCTATTTCGTCATCGCCGGCGCAGCGCACATGCTCGGTGATCACGGAATTGTCACTTTGCTCGAAGAGAAAGGTTTCAATGTCGAAAGATAATTTCTATTATGCGGCTCCGCCTTTGGCGGGGATCTTTTTATTGCTGCCCGCACCCATTTTCCGTCAGCTGGAATCCTCATCCAACACACCGTCAGAAAAAAAAGAAGCGCAATCCGCTCTGCCTGTCGTTCGTCCCTATTTCAGCCCCATTTATGCGTATTTCACTAATTAAACATGATGTTACGCCCTCATCGCTTGCTTTGTTCTCAATAAAAAATGCCTCCATCGTGAGGCATTGCCATCTTTTTCAGCGCTCTTCATACTTTTTCATCGCTCTTCAAATATGAGCGTTTCATGATTCCAAAT
>CALKAN010000426.1 GCA_937983035.1 uncultured Paenibacillaceae bacterium
AAATGTGACAGAATCACTGACGATTTAATATGACATTTTCACTGACGATTGACACGACGAATCCTCGACATCTTCAGTGAATGAGACATTGCCCTTTATCCGTTTAAACCATTGTCATCAGCGCCCTTCCGGATTTCCCGCAGCGGACAGCCGGCTACGAAACTGCCGGGAGCCACGTCCCGATGAACGACCGAACCTGCCGCAACGACGGCGCCGTCCCCGATCGTCACCCCCGGCAAAATGGTGCAATTCGCTCCGATCATGACATTCGAGCCGATGTTCACTTCCCCTAACCGGTATTCATGCGTTAAATATTCATGCGCTAAAATCGTCGTATTGTATCCGATAATCGTATTATCCCCGACCTTGATTTTCTCTGGAAAGAATACATCGACCATCACCATCAAGGCAAAAGCTGCATTCTTCCCGACGCGCATGCCGAGAAAGCGCCTGTAGATCCAATTTTTCAAACGCAGGGAAGGGCAATACCGGGAAAACTGAATAAACAGAAAATTCTTCACCGCTTTCGTCCTGCTGACCGTGCTGTATATTTGCCATAAAGCGTTAGGTCCTTCCACCGGATATCGCTCTAATTTCCGCATGCAGCATCTACCTTATCCTTTCTTGCGGGAGTTTTTCCGCACGGGGGCATGATCTGAACTTCTGCCTTTGCCAGACTTCGAGGAACGGCGTGCGCCGGCCTGATTTTTCCCCCGCTGATTCGTCTGTTCATTCCTATGTCCGATCTGAGGCAGCGGATCGAGATACCGTTCAGCCGAAAGTCCTTTCGCACGGCGATAGGTTATAAGCACAATTGCGGTCAAAATAATGACGATGCCGATCAATTGTGCAATTCTGATGTTGCCATAAGCCATATGCCCCGGCTCAAACATGAACGTCATCGGCGACCATAAGCCTTGCAGCAAGTTTTCCAACCATGCCGGCCCCGTGAAAGCTAAACTGTCTGTCCTCAAGCCTTCGATGAAAAAGCGGCCGATCGAATACCATATGAAATAGGAGAGGAACAATTCACCGGCGCGCAAAAACCGTTGACGGCGAAGCAGCAAAAGCAGGGCGAGTCCTGCTAGATTCCACAACGAGTCATAAAGGAAAGTCGGATGATAATAAGTGCCTTGAATATACATTTGATTGACGATAAAATCCGGCAAATGAAGCGTATCCCGCAAAAAAGCCTCCGACACCGGACCGCCGTGCGCCTCTTGGTTCATGAAATTCCCCCACCGTCCGATCGCTTGTCCGAGCAGCAAGGACGGCGCGCAAATATCGGCAATCCGCCAGAAAGAATACCCTTTCTTTCGCACGTAAAAAAAAGCTGCGATAACAGCGCCGATCAACGCTCCATGAATGGCGATGCCGCCTTCCCATATTTTAATAATGTCGCCGGGATTTGCAGAATAATAGTCCCATTTAAACGCAACATAATAAATCCTGGCTCCAACGATGGCGGACGGCGCCCCAATCAGCAGCAAATCCATAAAAAAGTCAGATGATATCTTAAATCGCTTTCCTTCTTGAACAGCCAGAAGCAGCCCTGCTATTGCTGCTGCGCCCAGTATAATTCCATACCAATTAACGGTTAATGGGCCCAAAGTGAATGCGACCGGATTTAACGCGAGAGTTGACATAACGTTTTCCCCCTGTATGATCAATCAAATTCGTCCAGGTCATCTTGGATGGTTTCAGTTAACTTTGTCGTAAAATGCATCGCCGCATTATAGCCCATTCGTTTCAGCCGGTAATTCATCGCTGCTACTTCCAGTATGACAGCCAAGTTTCTTCCCGGCCGCACGGGAATTGTCACAAGCGGAAGTTCAGTGTCAATGATCTTCGTCTTTTCTTCTTCTAAACCGAGCCGATCATATTGTCTGTCTTGCTGCCAAGTTTCGAGCCTTACGACGATCGTAATCTTTTTAACATCTCGAACGGCGCCCGCCCCGAATAATGTCATGACATTAATAATGCCGACGCCTCTAATTTCAAGCAAATGCTTAATTAACTTCGGCGGATTTCCATACAAAATGTTGTCAGCCGTCTGTCGAATTTCCACGGCGTCATCTGCAATCAATCGATGACCTCGCTTGACAAGCTCCAAAGCCGTTTCGCTCTTGCCGATGCCGCTCGTTCCCGTAATCAACATCCCCACGCCGTATACATCGACAAGCACGCCATGAATCGTCGTCGAAGGAGCTAATTTATTTTCCAAAAACGAAGTAATGCGGCTGACCATAATTGTCGTCGGCACACTGCTTCGCAGCACCGGGATTTGCTTCTCCTCTGCTTTCATAAGCAGTTCTGTCGGCACTTGCAAATTGCGCGCGATGCAAACGCACGGCGTCTGGTCGTCAAACAGAACTTCAGCGCGCTCCATGCGCTGTTCCGGCGACAACGTGTCAAAAAAACTGAGCTCCGTTCTCCCAAGTACTTGCACGCGTTCGGGCGGATAATGCGTATAGAAACCTGCCATCACTAATCCAGGCCGCGATAAATCAGCAACGGCAATGGTGCGTTCCAGGCCCGCTTCTGCACAAACGACCTCTAATCCAAGTTCCTTAACAAGATCCGCTACCCTAACTTTGCTTGGCATAAATGTCTTATCTCCTTCTATAGGGTGTACTTATTTTATCCTAATGGAATATGATCGGGAAATCAACCGAAAGCTTGATCAGTAATATTCTATCATAACCTTGCAGGCAAGCCTATTCCGATCATGACCGTGGTTATAACCGCATAAAAAAACACCCCGCATATGCAT
>CALKAN010000427.1 GCA_937983035.1 uncultured Paenibacillaceae bacterium
GTTCAACCAGCTTGAGCGGAGACAGGATGCCGAACACCGTCTCGAAAAACGGCAAAAGCCCAATGACCAGCACTGCAGTGAGCAAACCGCTGGCAATCGCAAACCCAAAGTCGTACACCAAATCCCAAACAGCATAATCGCCGCCCTCAATCAACTTCAATGCGATTAAAGTCAAGCAAGCGAAGATCGATACCATCATGCCTGCCCGCAAAATGGAGGAGCGCTGACTCGCTTTGTGGATCGCAAATACGGAGACCGTGCATACGGCCAGCGCGATAAATCCGTATCGAAAATCAAACAACAGTTCCGGATGCTCCTGATTGAACATGATGCTGGCCGCAATGCTGAACAAGATTGACGATACGAATCCGATTCTCGCATCCAGCAAAATCGCGATCAGCATGCTTCCCGCGGCAACCGGAGCCAAATAGGCGATCGAAGCATAGCCCATTTCTTGGCCGGCAGATATGATCTTCATCATGACCAGGTTCAACGCCGTGATCAACAGCATCATCAACAGCTGCACATTGTCCGTCTTGATCGGCGTGCTGCTCTGACGAACGAACATATACAAATACGCCGTCAACAAGGTGACGAGCCCGATCAGCCCTAATTGAGGCCAGTAACTGTGATCTTTAAGCAGGTTATTGTCCCGCAGCAGTTCATAATCCTCCTGAGTAATGACTTCGCCTGCTTCGATAATCGGGTCTCCCTTTTCAATAAAAATAGGCTGAACATTATTTTTAGCTTCCTCTTTCGCTTGCTCGGTAGCCGTTTTGTCAAAAAAGGAAGTCGGAGTAATGACGTAACGGGCAATTTCTTGAGAAATCTCTCTGACGAGCTGCTTGTTCAATGAAGAAGCATTGACCATCTCTGGCACTTTGCCGCGAGCCGTTTCCGCATTTCTTAGCGGTTCAGAAGTCAAATTGGTCACAATTTGGTTCAAGACTGGGCCCATTTCCGCAATGTCTTCATCGGTCAGCATCGGAAACTTAAAAAACACTTCTTCCGGAATCCGATATTTTTGCCGGTCCAGCTCAATTGCTAATTCTTGCTGCAAAGGTTCATCTTGAACGTTTTGCACATACCTGTCCGTAAAAACCCGGTACTCCATGTCGAAATACAATCTGTACACATTGGCCTTGTCCGAATTGGAAAGCTGCTCGTCCGCATTCAACGATTTCAACTTGTCCAATATTCTTGCAATCAATACGGAATGATCCAACTGTACATGGGTATAGACCGGACCAACCTCTTCCATCGCCTTCTGCTCAGCGGCAGCCGTCGCCCTCATGTCAGGGATTTGCTTCGGGGCGTAAATCGTTTGCGCAGCGATCGTATTGACTTCCAAATCATACGTCTTCATGATGACGCTGCCGGAGAAAACAGAATAAAAGATCAACCCTGTCAATGCAAACAGGATGATGCGTATGCCGGCATGATGTTTCCAGCCGCCGAATTGCCGGGCAAGCCGTGTCAAAAAAGAAACATTGCGGACCATTGTTTTCAGTCCCCTCATCGTATTGATCTGTTTTTGCTTGTCCGCCGCAGCGCTTGGAGCAAGCCAGCTGGAACCGAGTGGAAAAATCGCCTGGCTTCAAACGCTTGGCGTTCACGTCATTTGCTTCGTTTCAGCTTCATCGTAAGCGTTAATGATCTTCTGCACGAGTGAATGGCGTACGACATCTTGTTCATTGAAATACATAAAACCAATTTCTTCAATATGGCTCAAAATCTGTTTTGCTTCAACGAGACCTGATTTTTTCCCGCGAGGCAAATCGATTTGCGAAATGTCTCCAGTAATGACCATCTTGGATCCGAATCCAAGCCTGGTCAAAAACATTTTCATCTGCTCAGGCGTCGTATTTTGCGCCTCGTCCAAAATGATGAACGAATCTTCCAGCGTTCTCCCTCTCATATATGCCAAAGGAGCAATTTCTATAAAGCCGCGTTCCATTGCTTTCAACATTTGCTCCGGCCCTAGTATGTCGTTAAGTGCATCATACAATGGCCTCAAATAAGGGTCAACCTTTTCTTGGAGATCCCCTGGCAGAAATCCCAAGTTCTCTCCAGCTTCAACCGCAGGCCGAGTTAAGATGATTTTTTTAACTTGCGCGGCTTTAAGCGAGGCTACGGCAAGCACTACTGCCAAGTAAGTTTTACCCGTGCCAGCTGGACCAATGCCGAAAACGATATCTCGTTCGCGGATCATGGAAACGTAATGCTTTTGCCCGATCGTCTTGACCCGCACCGGTTTTCCTTTAAAATTCACGGCAATTTCGTGCTTATACAGGTCAAGAAGCTCATCCGCTTGAAATGTTCTGGCCAGCTCGATCGCATACAGCACATCTCTTTCCGTCAAAGCATAGCCGCTGCGCACCAATTCCAGCAGCACTTGAAACAAATGGTGAAATACGGACACTTCTTTCGCATTGCCTTGAATGACGATTTCTGCTTCACGGGTTAAAATTTTGCACGCTGCGTGCTTCTCGATCAACTGCAAAAATTTATCTTGAGGGCCAAACAGCGCCAACCCTTCAGATATATCGTTCAATCCAATTTTTTCGACAGTTTGATCCAACAAAAGGCCTCATTCTCCTTATCATAAACTGCATTTTCATGTTCAAATTTTAGTTTATATGAAAAGGACAGCCCTTTGCAACTCTCATTGCCCATTTTGCATATTTTGATCAGGCGGCTTGATTTCTTCCATCAAAACAGCGCGTTCTTCCGCAATATCCCGCTCCACCTCAAACATCACCTTCATTACGATCCGTCCGTCTTCTTGCTGGACGGACAGCACGTTTTTCGCTTTGACGACCGCATCCAGCCCGTATTTGCTCTCAATATCTTTCATCGCATGTTCGATCCCTGTTTGACTTGCCTGCTCAGGACTAAGCACCTGTTCTTTCACCGTTGCTTCCCGCACAATTTCACGCACAAATCGCACTGGCAATCCCCATGAGCCGAAGCGAAGCTGCTTTTCCGACGCTTCGGCCTCAAAATGTTCAAAATTCATCTTTTTAAATCCGCTGATGCGCAGCGCCCGATTTCCAATGGCGATATAATAGCGGGTCATCGATTCGCCCGTATAACTTTTCAGCAAACCTTTGAGCGGAACAGCAATGTTGTATTCATGCCATACGAGTCCTCTCACCGTTCCTTTGGCTGAGACAACTTCTTGATGTTCCTCGTCGCCGATAATGCCGGAGATAAGGATGTCCCCTTTTTGCACGCGGGAATTGACTCTGACGACCGGTCTGCCCCTTTCAGCAATAATATCCGTAATAACCGCGTCTGAGGCAGAAACAATATGCCGCGGGTTATAGAGCGGCGCTTCTTCCGGCTTCAGCGACTCGATGATTTTGATGAGAGCATTCGTCCCGTTCAATTCGATTCCTACCCATGAAGCGTCCGGCAATGCGGCTTGCAGCTGCTTGGACATCACCTCCGGGTCTTTCAAGCGAAATTTCCATTGAAATTTATAAATCCCGATCTCCTTTGCTGCCTCTCTGACGGTTTGTTCGGACAACGCATGCTGCTTGTTTCCTTCGATTCTGATCTCTACGTGCCAAATCAGCGAGGACAATATATAAATAGCCGCCACAAACCCGAACATGCCGATCATGAATGCTTTTCTTTGCTCCATTCGGGCAAGGAAAAAAGGCAGCCCGCGTCTTTTCAAAACATGCAAGCGGCAGCCTGTCTTTTTTAAAGGCGTGCGAAGCTTAAAAAAATCACTGAGATGAACGCATAGTTCAAGACCTTCTTTCGTTCGGCCGATATCCCAAATTTCAATCCCTGATTTAGTCAACTCATTGATCAAAAGCTCAACCCGTTTCCCGCGAATGGAGACTCTCACATAGCCGCGAACAATGGACAACCAGTGCGACTTCATTTCCCTTCATTCCTTTCGTATCCGAATATGAGACAGCATGTCTGATTCATGGAAGCATCTGATTCAAGCGCGATGACTGCTTAATTTCCATCTCCCTGCAAATAGCGGACATCTTCTATAATGCCTTCTATAAACACTTCTTCAGGCAGGATCGCGCGGATGACGAGATCTTTTCCCGTAATTTCCAGCTTGCCGACACTCAGCTTGAGATCGAGCCGGTTTGTCGTAAAATGAATGACTCCTCTATGATTTTCAATGTAAAGCTGCATATTGCCGATCTGCGTGATGCGCGGAAGATCAAAGATCACATCTTTGGGAAGGTCCAGCATGTCTGCCGTCCATTTACGAAATTTTTGCTTTAGACGCTGCATAGGATGTGAAAGACCTCCTTCATGAGGGAATGGCGGCTTCTCTAAAGCTGCACCTTTTGCTCTTACAATTTATGCGCTGCGCAAAACAATTATGATCATCCACGATTTGAGCATGCGTCCATGTTATATATTCAGCAAGCCGCATAACAATGAACGGCGCTGAACTGGAAATAAACGTACAGACGCAAAAAAAGCGTGCACATTGAATATTCAATGCACACGCTTTTTCTAAAGATAATGATGTTTTCACAGCAGTTGTCCTTCAGTATTTGCGAAATTGATAAGGAGCTTTTGCCCGGGGAGGGCCGTACACTTGCGACCACATCATCCCTTCCGCTGCCTTGCGGACAAATGCGGGATCGGAACGATCCTCTCTTCGCATGCCGTAAGGCTGCTCATATCTTCTCGCATAAGGGTTTTTCTCTTTATGAATGTCCGAACTGTGCTCTGATTCAGCTGCGGCAGTTTCAGCTTCTAACAATGCCAGCTCTTCTTTTTTGGCTTGGAGCAAGCTTTTCAATTGCTCGGCTTGCGATCGCTGCCTCTCTTGTTCCTCTGTCCGGCTCGGAAACGGACGATTTGCCGGAAAACCTTCTCCTTCCCGTCTTTGCCCCGGAAATGGACTTGAATGGGCATGCTGCTCATGCCAAGGAGTTCGTGCGTCTGATTCTGCGGACGGACGGGGAAAAGCAGGTTCTCTTGGCACAGTTGAAAACGGCGGGCGGTTCTCCGTGCTCGTTCGTTCAGGAAACTGGCCCCGGCCCGGAATCGTCGTCGGCCGGTTTGCCGGCTTCTGATCCGATTTCCCCTTTATTCGCGAGAACAGAAATGCCAAGAGCACGATAACGATAAAAATATTTTCAATGATAAAATCAATTAACATTTGCACGATCTATTCACTCCCATGACGGGACAATCATGATTTCTCATTGTTGTCTCTGTTTAGTTTGCCGAAAGCTTCGCGCATATTCGTATCCGACTCGATATTTTTCAAATTCAAATAATCCATCACGCCCAGCTTGCCTTCACGCAGCGCTGCCGCCATCGCGAGCGGCACTTCAGCTTCGGCTTCCACCACTTTCGCCTTCATTTCCTCAACGCGAGCCCGCATCTCTTGTTCGTGAGCAACCGCCATCGCCCGGCGCTCTTCTGCTTT
>CALKAN010000428.1 GCA_937983035.1 uncultured Paenibacillaceae bacterium
TAAAAAGAGCCGTCAAATGATCCGGCGCGCGGTGCGCAATAATCCAGACGCGGTCGTGGCGGTAACCGGCTGCTATGCACAGACGGCGGCAAATGAAATTATGGAAATGCCCGGCGTCGATATCGTGATCGGCAATCAAGACCGGGATAAAATCATCCCGCTCGTCGAGCAATTTCAAAAAGAGCGCCAGCCGATCAATGCCGTCCGCAACATTATGAAAACGAGAACTTACGAAGAGCTCGACGTGCCTCATTTTACGGAACGCACGCGTGCTTTTTTGAAAATTCAAGAAGGCTGCAACAACTTTTGCACGTTTTGCATCATTCCTTGGACGCGCGGATTAAGCCGCAGCCGCGCACCCGAGAAAGTGTTGGAGCAAGCGCGTCAGCTCGTCAGCAACGGATATCATGAAATCGTGTTGACAGGCATCCATACCGGCGGTTACGGAGACGATTTGGACAATTACAGCATCGCAGACTTGATTCAAGATCTGGAGAAGATTGACGGTTTGAACCGAATCCGCATCAGCTCCATCGAAGCAAGCCAAGTGACCGATCGAGTGATCGAAGTGATGCAAAATTCAGAAAAATTGTGCCGCCATCTGCACATACCTTTGCAGGCCGGCCATGACTATATATTGAAGAAAATGCGCAGGAAGTATACGACGGCAGAATATGCGCAAAAGATTGAGCAGCTTCATCAAGCGCTGCCGGGGGCAGCCATTACGACAGATGTCATTGTCGGCTTCCCGGGAGAAACGGATGAAATGTTTGAGCAAGGGCGCGAATTTATTGCACGCATGGGATTTTCTGAGCTGCATGTGTTTCCTTATTCCAAGCGCAGCGGTACTCCTGCTTCCGTGATGCCGGATCAGGTGGACAAAGAAGTGAAAGATCGCAGAGTGAGCGAACTGATCGCTTTGTCCAATCAATTAAACGAACAATATGCGAAACGGTTCCTCAATAAAGTTGTTGAGGTCATTCCGGAACGAGAGCACGGCTTGCCGGGAAGCGGCCTGATCTCCGGCCATTCCGACAATTATTTGCACGTCGTGATGCAAGGTTCGAAAGAGCTGATCGGTTCCGTCGTGCGCGTAAAGATTAAAGAAACTTCCGCAGGGGAATGCCGCGGCACGATCGTTCGAGTGATGGAACCTGCAGCGCATGCCAGGAAGGAAGCGAGCGTATGAAGGAGATCGCAGCAGGAGGCGTCGTTTACCGCAAAACAAATGCCGGCAAGCTGGAAATCCAGCTGATCATGGACCGGTATGGGAAAATCACTCTGGCCAAAGGGAAGATGGAAAGCGGAGAAACGGTGCGCCAAACCGCATTGCGCGAAATTAAAGAAGAAACGGGCTTAGACGGTCGGATCATCGCTGATCTGGCTGTCGTTCAATATCAATATCAAAAAGGAAGCCAAACTGTCGATAAAGAAGTGCATTATTTTTTGGTCGAAGCAGTCGATGGCCGGCTGGCGCCTCAGTTCGAAGAAATTCAAGCGGCAGAGTGGCACGAGCCGATGAAAGCTTGGCAATTGCAAAAAGCTCAAGGTTATGCGAACAATGACATCGTGTTGATCAAAGCGCTGGAGCGCTTAGGTCAAAGCCGCGAGCTTCTCGCCGGCATGATCGATCACACGCAGCTGAAAGCAGATGCAGGATATCCGGACATCGAAAAGCTGTGCAGAGAAGCGATGCAATATCATTTTTACAGTGTTTGCGTAAACAGCAGCTGGGTGGAAGCATGCCGCCGCTTGCTTGAAGGAAGCGAAGTGAAGATCAGCGCGGTATGCGGATTTCCGCTCGGCGCTGCCGCTGCTGAAGTGAAAGCGCGGGAAGCGGCATACAGCATCGAAAAAGGCGCTTCGGAAATCGACATGGTCATGCAGGTCGGACGGCTCATCAGCGGTCAGGAGGCGGAAGCCGGCGAAGACATGAAGCGGGTGATCGACGCGGTCAAGCAAACGAAGAGCGATGCCGTGGTGAAGGTAATTTTGGAAACAGGGTATTTGACTGAGCAGCAGATTCGCGCAGCTTGCCGAATTGCCGAACAATCCGGTGCTGATTTCGTCAAGACTTCGACGGGATTCGGACCGAGAGGGGCATCGGAGCAAGACATCGTTTTGATGAAAGATTCTGTTTCTGACCGTGTAAAAATTAAAGCAGCAGGCGGCATACGGGATGCAGAAACAGCCCTTCGATACATTGCGCTCGGCGCTTCCCGCCTCGGCACCAGCGCCGGACCTGCCATTATGGCAGGCGCTCAGAATGAAGCGGCGTATTAAAGTACCTAAATTTAGGGTCGGAATATTTTGGACTTATGCCAGAATGATAAATAGCAAATGGGCAAAGCGAGAACCGAGCAAGCAATGTTGAAGATCGTTTGTGCATGAGCGATCTGAGAAGAAGGCGCGTCTCCCATCCACATCGCTGCCTCTCTCAAAAGAGGAACCAGCGGATAGAACAAGATGACGCCGAATACATTGAGTGCGACATGGGACCAGGCAACGAATTGGCCGGCTTTGCTTGCTCCGATGCTGGCTATGATGGAAGTCAGGCAAGTGCCGATGTTCGCGCCGAGCACGATCGCAATGCCCAAATCGAGCGAGATGGCTTGCACGGAAGCAAGCCCCATGGCAATGGCGATCGTGGCAGCGCTGCTTTGGATAATGCCGGTAAGCAGACCGCCGGCTAATATTCCCCAGAGCAAGCTTTGTTTCGATTGTTCTAAAAACCATGTGAACAATCCCCGGGACTGCAATGAGGGAACGATCGATTGCATCACTTCCATTCCAAGCAAAATGCAGGCAAATCCGCTTATTGCAATGCCGCCGTATTGCAGCGTTCTAAAAATGCTTGCTCCGTATCTGGCGCGGGCTAATGACGGCATGACGATTGTGCCGCCCGCGCCGATCATGCTCACCGGGATGAATAGGGTCAGCAAAGGCAGCGCCCATTCCGTAATATTTAATCCGACCAGCTCTGTCGTCACGCAGCTGCCTATGTTCGTGCCCAATATGATGCCGAGCGTTCTCGGAAATGTAAGCACTCTTGCATTGACTAATCCGATTACGACAAGCGTAATGGCCGTGCTGCTTTGCAGAATGGCTGTGCTGAATGTTCCCGCCATCATGCCGCGAAACGGCGTTTCCGTAAACCGCTCCATCCATTTTTTCATCTGTGCGCCGGCCCACTTGTGCAGGGCGATTTCCATGACTTTCATTCCGAATAAAAAGAGAGCGAGACCTAGTGTGACAGGCACCGCTATTTCTCGAATCATCAGCTCCGGCTCCTTCAAAATGCATAGGTTGTTTGTAAGAATATATGAGACAACCCCGTTGGACATGACTGCGAAAGCGATCAAGCATGCCGCCTCGGCATATTCGATGACCGTTCTTGGAAAGCTAAGAATGTATCATTGCATAGATCAGCTCATACATAGGAGGCGCACATGATCGCAGTTTATTTGAAGCAGAAACGGAGCAAAAGGCTGGAGCATGGACATCCATGGATTTTGCTGCATGAAATAGACAGGATGGACGGAGCAACCAGACCGGGCGACTTAGTGAAAGTGTTTGATCACAGCCGGCGCTTTATCGGAACGGGAATGATTAATACCCATGCCCAAGTGATGATCCGCATGATCTCATTTGATCATATTGACCGCATGGATGAAGCATTTTTCCGGGCGCGTTTTGAACAATGCCTCAAATTCCGGCAGCGTTTCGTTCCGGATGCCCATGTTTATCGATTCGTGCATGGGGAGGCAGATTTTTTGCCCGGCTTGATTGTGGATCGTTTTGATGATTATTTTGTCGTCAGGCTGTTGTCTGTCGGCATGGAAATCAGGCGGAAAGCGATCGTCCAAGCATTGGTGAAGCTTTTTCATCCTGCAGGAATTTATGAAGCCAGCGATGCGAATGAGCGGGAACTGGAAGGATTAAGGCCTCGCAGCGGAGTGCTTTACGGGCAAGTGCCGCCTGGGTTGGAATTAAATCATGGCGAGATGGCGATTCGCATCGATGTGAGGGATCCCGAACAAGTGGATTTGTTTTTGCGGCAGCGGGAAAATCTGCAGTTGTTGGCTCCTTTGATGAAGCAGGCGTGTGTTGTGCATGCAGCGAGTCAAAACGGATGGTTTCAAGAAGAACCGCTTGCCTATGCAGGGGAATCCGTTCCGCTCTCCGTGGCGGAAGGAGCCAACGTATTGGACTGTTATGCCAATTACGGTTATTTTGCTCTGCATGCTCTGAAATATGGAGCCAGAAAAGTGACGTGTTTGGATGTGTCGGACGAACGAATCGAACATGCGAAACAAAACATGGCACGAAACGGATTCCATGAACGAGCCGCATGGGTGAAACAAGACGGCGCGGACTTTTTGCGAAAACAGGTGCAAATGAACAAAGAATACATTGAGCAGCTGCATTCGAAAAACAGCAGCAAGCGGACGAACGGGGATAAAGTTTTTCGTCTTTGGGATGTCGTCATCTTGAATCCGCCTGCGTTTGCCAAAAGCCAAAAAGAACTGAAACATGCCTTGCGCAGTTATAAAGATTTGAATCTTCATGCGATGAAGCTTGTCGTTGACGGAGGGTTTTTGATCACTTCATGCAGTTCCAGGCATGTCGGCTTTGACCAGTTTTTAAACATGCTTGAAGCTGCCGCGGCAGATGCAGGCAAACTGTTAAGAATGGTCAACTATCGCGGCGCAGGCGAGGACTACCCGCATTTAATCGGCGTAAATATCGGCAATGAATTGAAATTCGCGGTGTTTGAAGTGCGCAGCCGCAAATCGGCTGCCTCTGTTTTGCAACAAAGAAAAAAAGAAGAAGCATACAAGTAATGCATAAAGGTGAGGAGGGAACCGGATCCATGTCCGTGCAATTGATACTGGGCACTGCTGGCAGCGGCAAAACTCGCTTTTGTCTGCAGCAAATAAAAGAGCAGTTGCAGCAAGATCCTAACGGGCCGCCGATCATTATGCTCGTTCCGGAACAAGCATCGTTCGAAACGGAATATGCGCTGGTGACGAGTTTGGAAACAGGCGGCATGATTCGAGCTCAAGTGCTTAGTTTTCGCAGACTGGCTTATCGCGTCATTCAAGAAACAGGCGGCGCCAGCTTGCAGCCCGTTGATGAAACGGGCAAGAAAATGCTGCTTTATCGAATCATGCAGCAGATGAAGCCGGAGCTGAAGGTTTTGCAAGCGCATGTAGGCAAAAAAGGCTGGATGGATAAATGCTGCGAGCTGTTTACCGAATTGCGCAGATACGAGGTGTCGCCGACGGCTTTAAAAAGAGCGATGATGCGCATGCAAGAAGAGGGGCCTGAAGCCGCTGATGAGAAATGGCACGATCTGTGGCAGTTGTATGAGGCGTTCGTTCAGCAGATGGCCAAAGGCTTGCTCGATGCGGAATCTTTGCTTGACTTAACGGCTGCTCAGCTGAAACGGGCAGCATCATTGCAAGAAGCGATGGTATACATAGACGGTTTTCATGGATTTACGCCGCAAGAGTTAAGCATTGTTGGAGAACTGATGCAGCATTGCAGAAGCGTCGTCATTACGCTGTGCGCAGACCGCGACTACAGCGAAGATGATGCGCTCGATGAGATGAATCTGTTTTATCCGACGGCATATACGCTGCAGCAATTGCGGCGCATCGCTGAGGAACGGCAGGTTGAGATGGAAGAGGTGAAGGTGCTTCCGCCGAACTCGGCAAGCAGCCAGCCGGCAGCGCTGCTTCATTTGAAGCAGCATTATGGGACGACGAATCAAATTTGGCCTGGCGATGCAGGCGGCATTCACATTCGGGCAGCCAGCAGCCGGCGGGCTGAAGTGGAAGCCGCAGCTGCAGAAATATTGCGCTTAGTGCGAGAAGATGGCTGCCGTTGGAATGATATTTTGGTCATGATTCGTCAGCCGGAAGCTTATGCAGATCTCATCCAGACCATATTCCAAGCGCATGACATTCCTTGTTTTATCGATCAGAAATTGCCCGTGGACAATCATCCGATGGTCGAGTTTATTCGTTCAGCTTTGGAAGTCGCACGTTTAAACTGGCGCTATGATTCTGTCTTTCGCTGCGTGAAGACCGATTTTTTGCTGCCGCTGGAGCCGGATCAGGAAAATAAGTGGCGCTATGAAATGGATCAATTGGAAAATTACGTGCTCGCATTCGGCATTCAAGGCTCTCGCTGGCATGACCAGGGGAAATGGCAGTATCGTTTTCAATCTTTGGACCGCATCGATGACGATGAAGAGTCTCGGTCTGTTCAGAAGCATTTGGATCGCATGCATCGTTTGCGGCAGATCGTTGTTAAGCCGCTTCGCCAATTTCAAGAGCGTTTATTGCGCGCCGAAAATGTGAGAGAACAAACAGAGGCGATCTATGCGCTGCTGGAAAGCGTGCAAGCTTCCAAACGGCTGGAGGCGTGGAGCAAGCAGTGTGCAGAAAGCGGTCAGCCGGAACAAGCAAGGCAGCATGTTCACGTCTGGAACAGCATCATGCAACTGTTTGATCAAATGGTGGAAGTGCTCGGGGAAGAAACGGTTTCGCTGGACTTGTTTGAAGGCATATTGGAAACAGGCTTGGAACATATTCGATACGGCACCGTGCCGCCGTCGCTGGATCAAGTGATCGTAGGAAACATCGATCGCACCCGCAGCGCGAATAAGAAGCACTGCTTTATATTTGGCCTCAATGACGGCGTTTTGCCGGCTCCTTTTCCAGAAGAAGGATTGCTGACCGAAGAAGAGCGGGAGCGGCTTCAGCAGTCCGGGATTCAGCTTGCGCCCGGCAGCCGGAGGCGGCTGCTTGATGAACAGTTTTTAATATACACCCTTTTGTCATTGCCGCACGAAGGGTTGTGGCTGAGCTATTCGATGGCGGATGAGGAAGGCAGGGCGCTGCTTCCGTCTGAAATCATTCGACGGCTGCAGCAAATGTATCCTGACCTTGGCATCGAACAATATCAAGCAGAACCTAACGCTGCGCAGGAAGCGGAAGAACAGCTGCGGTATATGCAGCATCCGCGGCCGGCTCTGTCGCATTTATCGGTGCAGCTGAGAAATTGGCTTCAAGGCGCGCCAATGCATGATCTGTGGCGGCATGCGTATAATTGGCTCATCGATCATGAACCTTGGCGCAGCGAGCTGAAGCGCATCGTGACCGGATTGTTTCACTCCAATTATGAGAAGCCGCTTAAATCGGGCACCAGCCGCAAGTTGTACGGCGACATTCTGCAAGCGAGCGTGTCAAGGATGGAAACGTTCGTCGCTTGTCCTTTCGCTCACTTCATTTCTTACGGATTGAGGCTGAAGGAGCGTCGAATATTTCGATTGGAAGCCCCTGACATCGGGCAGTTGTTTCACGCCTCATTAAATTTAATTTCCGTTAAGCTCCAGGAGCAAGGAAGAAGCTGGAAAGGATTGACGATGCAAGAATGCAGCAAGATGGCGGAGGAAGCCGTTCGATCGTTTGCGCCAAGACTGCAAGGCGAAATATTGCTCAGTTCGAAAAGGTATCATTACATTGCTTACAAACTGAAGCAGATCGTGAGCAGAACAGCTTACGTTCTCAGCAAACAAGCAGAAAGAGGAGAATTTACGCCTGTTGGGCTGGAACTGGGTTTCGGCAGAGGAGAGACGCTGCCGCCGCTCGCTTTTGAATTGGAAAACGGCTTGAAGATGGAAGTGGCCGGAAGGATCGATCGCGTGGACAAGGCGGAGTCGGAACAAGGGCTGCTGCTTCGCGTAATCGATTATAAATCGAGTCAAACTTCGCTTCACATCGCCGATGTATTTTACGGATTGTCATTGCAAATCCTTGCTTATCTTGATGTCGTCGTATCGAATGCGGAAAGATGGCTGGGCGAAAAAGCCGTTCCGGCAGGCGTGCTTTATTTCCACATCCATCACCCGCTGCTCGCATCCAGCAATCCGCTGGACAAGCAGAAAGCAGAGCAGGAATATTTCAAACAGTTTAAAATGCGGGGCTGGATTTTGTCCGATGCTGAAGTGGCGCAAAAAATGGATACCGATTTGAAAGGCTATTCGGACATCATTCCTGTAGGACTGAGCGCCAAAGGAGAGTTTTATAAAAATTCGTCCGTCTATACGGAATCGCAATGGGAGGCTGTGCAGCAGCATATCCGTTCCATCATGAAGCAAATCGGCGTGGAAATTGCATCAGGCAAAGTGGAAGCATCTCCGTATCGCTTAGGAAATGAAATGCCTTGCAGTTATTGTTCTTTCAAGCCGATCTGCCAGTTTGATCCGAATGACGGCGATCAAAATTACCGCTATTTATCCAAGCTTTCCAGTGATGAGCTGTGGTCGAGGCTCCATCATTCATGATCCATGCGTACAGGGAAGGAGGGGACCGGCAATGAAGAAGCCGATAAACAGCAAATGGACAGACGAGCAATGGGCCGCCATTACTGAACGGGGCCGGAACTTGCTGGTCGCTGCCGCAGCCGGCTCGGGGAAAACTGCCGTGCTGGTCGAACGGATCATCCGAAAGATTCTGGATGAAAAGCAGCCGTGCGACGTGGACCGGCTCTTGGTCGTCACTTTTACGAAAGCTGCCGCGGCGGAAATGAAAGATCGCATTCGCCGCGAACTGGAAGCGAAAGCAGCGGAGCCGGGCCGGAATTCGAATCATTTGCGCAGACAGTTGGCGCTGATTCACCGCGCTTCGATCACGACGCTGCATTCCTTCTGTTTGGACGTCGTTCGGCAGCACGTGCAGGAACTGGACATCGATCCTTCGTTCAGGATCGCCAATGAAACAGAGATCGAAATGATCCGGCAGGACATCGTGGAGGAAATGCTGGAAGATTATTATGCAAGCAGCGAAGAAGGCAGCGCTTTTTGGCAATTGGTGGACAGTTACAGCGGCCAGCGCAGCGATGCAGAAATCAGCCGTTTCATATTGCGCTTGTACGATTTTTCGCGGAGCCAGCCTTTTCCCGATCTGTGGCTCAGGCAAGCCGCGGATGCTTTTCATGCGGCCGAAGAACATCAGCATGTTCAAGTATGGCTTGATTCATTAATGCAAGAAGCGGCGCTGGAGCTCGAGCAAGCGATGCAATTGCTGCAGCAGGCGGCATATGCAGCCAAGCTGCCGAACGGGCCGCTGCCTTATTTGACAAACATTCAGGAAGAAACAGAGGCGCTTAAGGAAATGCTTAGTGCGGCCAGACGGAACGATTGGCAAGAGCTGCATGAGCTCATGCAATCCTTTCAGTTCGGAAGGTTAAAGCCGTGCAAGAAAGATGAAACAGATCCCGATTTGCAAGAGAGCGTCAAGCAGATCAGAGAAGAAGCGAAGAAAAATGTCACGGCGCTGAAGCAAGAATTATTCGTTCGCTCACTGGATGAATACCGGGAAGAATTGCAGCAACTGGCTCCGCTCATGGAAATATGCGTTGGCATGGTGCAAGACTTCGGCGAAAGGCTGAAAGAAGAAAAGCGGAGAAGAGCGATGCTCGATTTTACAGATTTGGAACATGAATGCCTGCGCATACTCATGCATCCGGATTCATCGCCGGACAAGCTTGTGCCTTCAGAGGCTGCGCTGTCATACCGCCAACAATTTGAAGAAGTGCTCGTCGATGAATACCAAGATACGAACCGCGTCCAAGAAGCGATTTTGACGTTAGTCAGCCAAAGCGAACCCGGGAATCGTTTCATGGTCGGGGATGTGAAGCAGAGCATTTATCGCTTCCGTTTGGCGGAGCCGAAACTGTTTTTGGAGAAATATCGCCATTATCGGGATGAACCGTCAGTGTCAGACGATGAAAAGGCTGTTGGAGCGAATCGATTAGATGACAAGCAGAAATCGATCGCTCCGACTCAAGACGGAGAGTCTGCGCCTGCAGAGACTGGCCGAAAGATTGATTTGGCGCGAAATTTTCGCAGCCGGAAAACGATTGTAAACGGCATCAACTATATTTTTCAAAAAATCATGAATGAGACCGCCTTTGAGATTGAATATGATGATGCGGCAGCACTGGTGCATGGCGCCGAATATTTTCCGGAACCGGAAAAAGAAGCGCCAATCGAAGTGCTCCTGATTGATAAGGCTGCGCAAGCGGACAATGAGGACATTCGCGATGGGAATGAGGAGCAAGGCGCAGACGATGCGGATCAAGCGTGGTCCGATGCGGAAGAGCTGGAAACCGTGCAGATGGAAATTCGGGCCGTGATAGCGCAAATTAGAGCGTTGCTCGGATTGGACGGCGGAGAACCGGCTCAAATATATGACAAAGATGCCGGAGGGCTTCGCCCGATCACCTATCGAGACATTGTCATTTTGCTGCGCGCGACGAAGCAATGGGCGCCGGTCATGATGGAGGAGCTGAAGGAAGCAGGGATTCCGTCTTACGCGGAACTGAATACCGGATATTTTGAAGCCGGCGAAGTGGAACTGATGGTATCGCTGCTGCAGGTGATCGATAATCCTGACCAAGACATTCCGCTGGCAGCAGTGCTGCGCTCACCGATTGTCGGGTTGAACGCCGATGAAATGGCGCGCGTGCGCCTGTTGGATAAGCAGTCTTATTTTCAAGCCGTGCGAAAAGCGGTGACGGCCGAGGAAGAACTTGAAGCAGAGGTGCGGCATAAGCTGTCTGTTTTTATCTCGCAATTGGAAGCGTGGCGGACGGCTGCGCGCAGGCAATCTTTATCTGAATTGATCGCGCTCATCTATCAAGAGACCGGATTTTTGGAGCTGGCCGGAGCCATGCCGGGCGGCATGCAAAGAAAAGCGAATTTGAGGGCCCTTTATGATCGGGCCAAGCAATATGAATCGACGTCTTACAGAGGATTGTTCCGCTTTCTCCGCTTCATTGAGCGGCTGAAAGACAACAAGGAAGATTTGGGCGCTGCTCGGGCGCTGGGAGAGCAAGAAGATGTGGTGCGCATCGTTTCGATCCACAAAAGCAAAGGATTGGAATATCCGGTCGTATTCGTTTGCGGACTGGGCAAGAAATTTAACCGTCAAGATTTGACTGAATCGATGCTGATGCACGCCGAGCTCGGTCTAGGGCCTAAAATTGTCGATATGCATCATCGGGTCATCTATCCGTCTCTGCCCTTTCAAGCGATTCAAAGAAAGATCAAGCGCGAAATGCTTGCGGAAGAGATGCGCGTTCTGTACGTGGCTCTCACAAGAGCGAAGGAGCGGTTGTATTTGGTCGGCAGCGCGTCTGATTTGCAAAGCGCAGTCCAAAGATGGTCGTCTTTGCTGCCGAGTCAATCTGTGCAGCCGCTGCCTAATGTGCTGCTGACGAAAGCGCAAAGCATGCTTGATTGGATCGTTCCGGCGCTGCTGATGCACCCTGCAGGAGCCGTGCTGAGACAACATGATTCGCACCAGACCTCAGTGAAGATCGTGCCGTTGCAAAATGGAACAGCTCGGTTTGCCATCCGCTTGCTCCCTGCAGACTGGGACGGCTTTGCGATGACCGCTGCTGCCCGTCAGCCGGCTGATCCGCATATTGTGGAGCGCTTGAAACAGCTGCAGCCGATTCCTGCAAGCCAGCCGGCAGTCGATGTATCTTCCAGACTGTCTTGGGAATATCCGATGAAAGCAGCGGAACGATATTTGTCCAAAATATCCGTTTCAGAAATGAAAAGGCTGCGTTCACTTGAAGAAGAGGAAGCTTTTGCTGACACGAGCGGGTTGGAGTTGGTGAAAGAAGCAGCGGTGAAAAGATCGGCGCAATCATTCCGCTGGAGCAAAGATTTGCTGGAACGGCCGCGGTTTCTGACCGAACAGCGCTTAACGCCTGTTGAGCGGGGGACGGCTTATCATACGGTCATGCAGCTGATCCCGCTGCATCGAAAACTGGATGCGGCAGAAATCGAAATATTCAAGGATGAGCTGGTGCGGCAATTTCATCTTTCGCCGCAGCAAAAAGACGCTGTCGATGCGGAGCAAATCGCCCAATTTTTTGAAACAGAAGTCGGCCGGTCGCTGCTGTCCGCCCGCTGGGTCAGGCGCGAGCTGCCGTTCAGCTTCGGTTTGCCTGCTTCCGAAGTGTACTCTGATGCCGAAGGAACCCCGGCCGCGGATGAAACGATGATCATCCAAGGGGTGATCGATTGCATTT
>CALKAN010000429.1 GCA_937983035.1 uncultured Paenibacillaceae bacterium
TGTATGGATTAATGTTAATGGATTAATGGATTGACGGGCATAGACAATCCCTTTTGTTGCGGGAGTTAAAGCAGACAGATATAATAGGAACAATGCAAGAGGGGCTTACAAATCATGAAGATACATGCTCAAAGGACATGAAGTTATATGTAATAAAATATGAAGTTATATGTTTAAAGATATGCAGTTGCATGCTTAAAAAGATACTGTTTTATGTTTAACGATACGAAGTTGCATGTTTGAGCTGTATGTTTAACGATATGCGGTTGCTTGTTTGAAGCTGCATGTTTAAAGATGTGAAGCTGCTTGTTTAAAGCTATAAGAAATTTGATAAAAGATTGAGGATATGTATTTATAGACATGGGATTGTGCTGAAAAATTTAAGGATAAAAATTACGGACAAATTGAGGATATAGATGTCGAGGGTTTTATGATGAATGAATTCGAATTAATACGCAATCTTGCTGGTCTGGAAAATCAAGTGGAAAAAGGGAACGATAAACAAAACAACTCGAGGTCAGATGTTGATGAGACTGATCCTGGGATTGTGGTCGGCATAGGCGATGATGCTGCGGTTGTTCGGGTTGCAGAAGGAATGGATCAGGTCATATCTTGCGATACAATGGTGGAAGGAGTGCATTTTCACCGATGGACGATGCGGTACAGCGATATCGGGTATAAGGCGCTGGCTGCTAATATAAGCGACATGGCTGCAATGGGCGCAGTTCCGAAATGGTTTTTAGTGTCTGCCAGCAAACCTAAGACTGTTTCAGCAGATCGAATGCGTGAGATTTATCGCGGTCTCTATGCGTGTGCACGCGAATATGGAGTGAAGATTGCAGGAGGAGACATGACGAGTTCTCCACAGCATCTGGTTCTTTCAGTCACAATCATTGGAGAAGTGGAAAAAGGGCGTGCATTATTAAGGTCGTCTGCGCGTCCAGGAGATATTGTGTTTGTTACTGGGCCGTTGGGAGGGGCAGCTGCGGGTTTGGACTATTTGCTTCAGAAAAAGCAAGAACAATTAAGCGAAGATGATTTGCCGCATGAGGAAGCGGCAATCGTGCGCAAGCATCGAAGACCAAAGCCATGCGTGACTGAAGGAAGAATACTGTCTCAGTTCAATCAAAGAGTTGCATTGAATGATATTAGTGACGGACTTGCAAGCGAAGCAAACGAAATCGCCGAGGCATCTGGGTGCGGTATGATAATTTATGAAAAGGAAATTCCAATTTTGCAAGAAGCTGAGGCATATGCGCAAAGGACGAAAGGGAAAATAAGAGATTGGGTATTGTTTGGGGGCGAGGAGTACACATTGTTGGGAACGGTGCCGAGCAGTTATTTTAGACAGTTAAAACAACTTTTTGATGATCAAGGATTGCAAATTTATGCGATCGGCGAAACAACGGATGATTTTCATGAAGTGAGGTTGAAGCAACTAGACGGAAATGTCATTCGTTTAGAACCGGGAGGTTATCGTCATTTCTAAGCAATCAGTCGATCGAATGGCATGGTTGGTTGAAGTGTCAATCGATCGCATTCAAAGGAGGATTTAAGTTGTCGTATTTGTACGATAGCCAATCAGAACAAGAGACGGATTATTTAGCGGAACGGTTAGCTGAAAAAGCAGAGCCAGGCTCATTGCTGGTGCTGAATGGGGATTTGGGAGCAGGAAAAACCCGTTTTTCACAAGCTTTTGCTGCCGCGCTCGGCGTTCGGGAAATTGTAAACAGCCCTACTTTTGTCATTATTAAAGAATACGAAGGGGATCAGATGCCGTTTTATCATATGGATGTTTACCGGCTTTCCATGGAAGAAGCTGATGAACTTGGCCTTGAGGAATATTTTGATGGCGAAGGCGTCACTTTGGTGGAATGGGGAGAATTGATTAAGGAATTGCTTCCTGAAGAGCGATTGGACATTTGGATTGAGCGTCTTGGTGCTCAAGAAAGAAGAATTCGCCTCATTCCGGTTGGTGAAAGATATCAAAAGTGGTGTGAGCAGCTTCAAGATGAACAAATATTGCTACAGGAGGAACATTCGTGATGCATGAGGAAATACAGTCCGCCAGTTTCCAACATGAGGTGATCGATTTACGGAAGGAAATTTCCGATGAATTGCGGCTGGCTATAGACACTTCCACGGCACAGTTGACAACAGCATTAGTACGTGGAAAAGAAGTGTTGGGAGTGCTTGAGGAGTCTGCAAAGCAGATTCATTCGATCAAACTGGTCCCGAACATTGCTCGACTAATGGAAGAACATCAATTGCCCATGTCCGCATTGCAAGCGATTGCTGCTGGCTATGGCCCGGGCTCATATACAGGCGTGCGCATCGGTGTTACGGTTGCTAAAACATTAGCCTGGTCATTGCGAATTCCCGTTACCGGCGTTTCCAGCATCGAAGCGCTGGCTTTCAGAACTGCATCAACAGGCGGATGGCTGCAGCAAAGCAATAAAAGGGTATGGATTATACCGTTGATTAATGCGCGCAGGGGCAGAGCTTATACGGGATTGTATCAACTTCATGATCATCAGTGGCAGCCTTTGATTTCAGATCGCATTCGACACGTATCAGATTGGCTGCAATGGATTGCTCATGAAGTGTCTAATTTAGGCGGCTCAGACAGAAAAGATGCATGGAAAGATCGAAACCAAGATCGGGAAGCAGCGGCGGGTTCAATTTTTCAAGCTGATATAGGACAACCTGAACGAGATGAAAGCAAGCAATTTGAACGAGCAGAAATGGAACCATCTGACCCGCTTCAATCGATTGCTTTTTCCGGAATCGACCAGCCTGATCATATTGTGGTTACGGGAGAAGCAGAAGGGTTTCAGGAAGAGTTTAACGAATTTGTAAAAATGACTGCCGTTTCTTGTGAAATTCAACAATCGATCATTCATGCTGCCGATATTGCTTTGCTGGCGGGTCATCGCCAACATTTGGCCAAGAGCGGGGATGACGTGCACGCCTTTGTTCCAAATTATACGCAGGTGGCCGAAGCAGAAGCGAAGTTAAGAGAAAAAACCAAACATTAAGATACAGCGCAATTGTTAAACAGGTTGATCGCACAAAACAGATTGATCGCACAAAACAGATTGATCACACGATCAGATGAACACAGATTGAACATGACAACAGATTGAACATATAAAAACAGATTAATCATATGTGAACAAATTGACCGCATGAAAAACGGGTTGATTGCACCTCATCGCAGCACGTTTCCGTGAAATTTGCGAAGGTGACAAATCCATATGCAGGTAAAGACATATGCAGAAAAAGTGACTTCATGTTTGGAAGCAAGGAAAGGAGCAGTGCAAATGGACTGCCAAACAGAGCCTATTGATATCGATGCCATCCAGTTTCGCTCGATGCGCATGGAGGACATACCAGCGATTTGTGCCATTGAACAAGAAGCCTTTCCGACTCCTTGGTCTTACGAAGCGTTCCGAAACGAACTGATTCATAATTTTTACGCGCACTATTTAGTCATGCAATGGAAAGATGAAGTCATCGGATACGGTGGAATGTGGACAGTCATGGATGAAGCGCATGTAACTAATATTGCCATACGCAAAGATTTTCGCGGCAAAAAGCTGGGAAATCGCTTAATGGCAGAAATTCAAGAAACCGCGCGTTTGCTCGGAGCGAAGAAAATGATGCTGGAAGTGCGCCCATCCAATATTGTTGCGCAGCAGTTGTACAAGAAGTTTGGTTTTCGGACATGCGGTGTGAGGAAAGGTTATTATACCGATAATAACGAGGATGCACTCATTATGGTCGCTGATTTAAACGAAACTGCAAAAAAGGATGAAGACAAGAATGAATAATCAAACTTCGTGCAGGATTTTGGCAATTGAAACAAGCTGTGATGAAACTTCGGCAGCCGTGATCGAAGGCGGAACAACGATTTTATCCAACGTCATTTCCAGTCAAGTGGACATCCATCGCCGATTTGGCGGAGTCGTTCCTGAAGTGGCGTCTCGCAAACATGTCGAAACGATTACGCGCATTATTGAAGAAGCGCTGGCAGAGGCGAAATTGACAATGCAGGACATTTCTGCTGTCGCAGTGACGCAAGGCCCCGGCCTGTCGGGATCATTGATTGTCGGTCTCGTCTGTGCAAAAGCGTTGGCCTTGGCCCATGGATTGCCGCTGATCGGAGTACACCATATCGCTGGTCATATTTATGCGAATAGACTGATTGGGCCCTTGCAGTATCCGCTTATATCTCTCGTCGTATCCGGAGGGCACACTGAACTGATTTACATGGAAAAAGAAGGAAGATTTGCACGGATTGGCCAAACGAGAGATGATGCCGTCGGGGAAGCATATGATAAAGTTGCGCGCGCGCTGGGCTTTCCTTACCCTGGAGGGCCGCATATCGATCGACTGGCGGCAGAAACTGATGAAGAGATCGAACTGCCTCGAGCATGGCTGGAATCCGGCAGTTATGATTTTAGTTTCAGCGGTTTGAAGTCGGCTGTTTTAAACGTTTTGAACCAGGCGCGGATGAATGGGGAAGAAATTGATCCGGCAAAAGTAGCCAAAGGATTTCAGAACTCAGTGATCGATGTGTTGGTGGAAAAATCCATCAGGGCTGCCAAAGAATACGATGCCAAACAATTGCTGCTTGCAGGCGGTGTTGCAGCTAACCGCGGTCTTAGAGAAGCGTTGGAGCAGCGATGCCGCGCAGAAGGCATTCCGCTTGTCGTGCCGCCGCTTGAATTGTGCACCGATAATGCTGCGATGATCGGCGCCGCTGCATACTTGAAGTGGAAGCAGCAATCATTCTCATCGCTGGATATTAAAGCTGAAGCATTGCTGCCTCTTGAACAATGGTGAGCATCTGATTGAATGGTGAAGGTCGATAGAATGAGAGTTGAGATTGTTTGGTATTCAATGGAAAAAGTCGATGGAATGACGATTGGCGATTGTTGATTGAATGGCGAAAAGTCGATGGAATGACAGTTAGGATTGTTGATTGAACGGCGAAAGTCGATGGAATGACGATTGGCGATTGTTGATTGAATGGCGAAAGTCGATGGAATGACAGTTAGGATTGTTGATTGAACGGCGAAAGTCGATGGAATGACAGTTGGGATTGTTGATTGAACGGCGAAAGTCGATGGAATGACAGTTGGGATTGTTGATTGAATGGTGAAAGTGGACGGATGACAATTATTGAGTGAATTGTGAAGATCGATTGAATGAACAGCGACGATCTATGAATGAGGACACGGTAATCGCTGAGTGAATGCAGTGAACCAATACAGTGAGATGGATCGCAGTGAAATAACAGCAGTCATCACAGATTGAATTCAGTCGGTTCGACAGCAAAAGTTCAATGGGGTTTTCCACGATAGAGATGTGAACAACTTATCCACAGCAATGTGGACAATGTGCATAAGCCGAAAATAGTGTTGGTATTAAAACGTTCTGACATGTGGACAAATTGAGAGGAATTTTGAATAACTCGTTGTGGGTATTGTGGATAATGTGGATAATCTGATTTGGCTGGTTCAATTTATGCATGTGAATAGTCAGGGCGCGGGAGCGGGCAAGCTATAACAAGGAAAATTTAACCGAACAGGAGTCGTTGGAATGCGGTTTTTACGACGGTTAATGCTTGTCCACTTGCTTAGCCTAATCCATTTTTTATTTATGTTTTCCATTCTTTGTAACAGATGCGCTTATAGAAATTACGTACTTCGTGCAAGCATTCCAAGCCGAATGAAGCATGCGGCCATTGTTGGAATAGCTTTTTTGTTGTTTGCAAGTTTTTTTGCCGCGAACCGTGTTAGTGATGCGCGTTTTGATGTTGAAGTTCGTGATTTGCAGCGTTGCGTTGACGATGCTTCTGCAGCCTTCGATGACACGAAAAATGACGCGCCGCTCTTAATAACCGCAGATCATAATGTTAAACGTTCGCTTTCAACAACAGATGATGATATGCAGCAGTTAACTATAGATAAAGA
>CALKAN010000430.1 GCA_937983035.1 uncultured Paenibacillaceae bacterium
TGGCTGATCAGTATATGAGCGGCGAGCCTGCCAATATCTTTTTGCAATGGTGGCTGCAAATCCTCATCGCGGCCGGCCTCGGCATCATCGTCGTCGGCACATTAATTTACAACAGCGGAGGCCGCGTCACAGTAAACAGCAGCACTTATATTGATCAGGCAAATTCGAATGTCATCGCCAGCAAAGACCAATACATTCGAACAACGGTTACGAAAACGAAAAAACCGTCCAACAACAGCGGAGGCGGTTTTGGCGGCGGAGGCGGCCGCACAGGCGGCGGGCATTCGTACAGCGGGGGCGGCCGGAGGTTTTAGGCTTTCGGCTTTCATGCCAGCAATCAATTGCAACAAAAACCGTTTGCGCGAATCCCAACCTTGCAAAGACGCTTCGCTTGTTGCACTGAAGCATCATTTGCCGCTGCTTGTTGTTTCGCTTTTGCTGTGACGAACGTTCCACTTCATGTGTGAAAGCTTAAAGATTACGGATATAAAGGAGTTGCGATCCGATGATATCGTTTTTCAGAAATCAATTTGCCAATGTCGTCGAATGGGAAGAATTTCGCGAGGACATGATTTTTTGGAAATGGAGCAATCGAGAAATCAAGAAAGGCAGTAAATTAATTATTCGCCCCGGGCAAGATGCGATTTTCCTCTACAATGGAAAAATCGAAGGGATCTTCACAGATGAAGGCGACTACAATATCGAATCTGAAATCATCCCGTTTCTATCGACGCTGAAAGGTTTTAAATTCGGATTTAACAGCGGCATGCGCGTCGAAGTGCTTTTCGTCAACACGAAAGAATTCACCGTCAAATGGGGCACGAAAAATGCGATCAACATTCCAACACCGGGCATGCCCGGCGGGATGCCGATTCGCGCCAACGGCACGTTCCAATTTAAAGTCAGTGACTATATTGCGCTCATTGACAAAATCGCCGGCGTGCGGCAAAGCTATCTCGTGGAAGATGTCAGAATTCGCATTACGTCGATCCTGGACCAGCTGCTCATGAAATGGATTTCCAGGGAAGGCAAAGACATGTTTAATTTGCAGGCAAACTCTTTCGAAATTGCGAAAGGCATTCGCGAAGATCTGGATATGCAAATCATGAAGGACGGCTTGACCATCACCGGCTTTAACATCATGAGCTTCAGCTATCCGAAAGAAATTCAAGATAAAATCAATCAAAACGCATCCGTAGGAATGGTCGGCGACTTGCAGAGATACCAGCAAGTGACGATGACCGACGGCATGGCTTCGGGCAAAATGTCCGGCGGAGGCGCAGCCTCTGACATGGCAGGCATGATGATGGGCATGAACATCGCCAAAGAAATGTTGAAAAATATGGAAGGCAGCAGCGGCAGCGGAAATAACGGAGGCGGAAATGCGCCCGCGCCCCAAGCCCCTGCGAAGCAAGCGGCCCAGAACGATCAATCTGAAAAACCTGCCTCCGGCAACCGCCCGAATTTCTGTCCGAATTGCGGAGAGAAAAACAAAGGCTCCAACTTCTGCCCGAACTGCGGACACAAGCTTGTTTAATCGGCTCCATGCTTGTAAACTTTGTCCATAGCTTGCAACATGCTCCTTGGTTCGTAACTTGCTGCAAGTTGGATTTTCCAGCGATATTTCTTTTCATTCCTTTTCCCATAAGCATGACCATCACGAGTCTTGGGAGACATGCCTGAGAAGCTAGAAATGGCTTTCAAGGGCTGCTCCCTTTTTTGTCAATTCTAAATATCTTCCAGCCATTATCCCCTCGCTCAGGCGAAAAAAAGGATTTGTCTTGACAGCTTCTTTCAACTGCGATCCCTTCGACTGAAGCCGGTAAAGCTGCTCTTTCGATCCCTGCGGATCCCCTTCACTAGATCGGAAGAGCACACGTCTGAACTCCAGTCACAACGCTTAATCTCG
>CALKAN010000431.1 GCA_937983035.1 uncultured Paenibacillaceae bacterium
CCCAATCTGCCTTTAAAACAGCCCTGACAAACATACTGCGCCTGCACCGTTCGATGCAGACGCAAATGTTCATTCCAGCTCAAAAGGATCGTTCGTTCTGAGCAAAAAGTTTTTCAATTGAACCTCCAGCTTCGCTGCTGCGGGATGTTCCGCAGCGCTTTCTAATTGCAGCGGATGCAGCTGATAAGGGTCCTCTTGCAAATCATACAATAAACGGGTCACGTTATTGTTTTCCGGAAAATATCCTCGGTCAACAACATACGTGTATCGGCTGGAACGGACCCCCCTCCATCCGTACGTTAAATTGTCTTTGCCCGCTTCGGCAAACATCTCCAACAATTCCTTTCTTCCCGGAAAAGCGCTGATATAGGCTGCATGATCCACTTCCGGCACGGTCTGAGGCGGGTTCAAAAATTGTTCATGCCGGCTTGTTCCTTCCACTGAATTCGGCACGGGCAAATCCATCAACCTCAGCAATGTCGGCATGATATCCACAGTATTCAGCACCAGATTGGTCTTGCCTGCTGGAATGCGTTTCGGCCATCGCACGATAAACGGCACGCCGATCGACTCTTCATGCCATGAATGCTTGGCCATATAGCCGTGAGAGCCCAACAGCTCCCCATGGTCAGAAGTCAGCACGACGATCGTGTCTTCCGCCATGCCCAGCTTGTCAAGATGGTCAAGAAGCCGCCCGAATTGCTCATCCAATCCGCTTACGGCTGCAAAATAGTCTCTCGTATACTGTTCCAGCCTTTCCTTGCCGCCGGCCATCGTTTCTCCGGTTACGACCTGCAGCGGATCGATCGGTTTCACATTGGGCCGAAAACTGAGTTTTGCATTGCTGTACATGTTCTTATATCGATCAGGAACGAGTTCAAACGGCGTGTGCGGCGGATTCCACGATAAAAACAACGTAAAGGGCGCATCTTTGCCGCGCTGTCTTTCCAAAAATTCGATCGCTTTGTCCGTTTCATGCTCCACGGACCATTGATTGACTTGAATCATCTCCGGAGTGTCTTCCCAATAATGCGGCGCGAGATGATTATCAAAGGTGCCGTATGAGTACCAATATTGAAACCCGTGCCGTTTCGGTCCAGGCGGGGTATATGCATCCCAATTTTTAGCCCCGGATGCGGGGGTTGGAGTCACATTTTGCTCCGGTAAATCCAAATGCCATTTTCCGATGTAACCTGTTGCATATCCTGATTGGTGCAGCACGTCTCCAATGCAAACCTCTTCAGGAGAGAGCATAATGTCTGCGCCAAGTTTGCAATTCGTAAACACGCCATGCGACAGCGCATATTTGCCGGTCATCAAAGATGCTCGGTGCGGAGAACAGAGCGGCGTGCAGCTCACCGCGTGATGAAAAACAAGACTCTCCTCTGCGAATTGATCGATCCGCGGCGTCTTCACCGGATCTTCCTTCATAAAGCCTGTCGCTTGCCTGCGCCATTGATCTGCAAATACGTATACTAAGTTCGGTCGTTTCCTCATCTTGCACTACCTCCTGAAGACATTCATGATGTTGATATAAGCATGCTTGCAACTTGCATGAATCTCGCTTTGCTTAAAACAGCGTTTCATGCGCTTTGCAATGCTGCTTCAACTGCTTTTCATCCAATTCCAAGCCAAAGCCCGGCAGCTCTGCTGCCAAATGCGTCCGTCCATGCTCATCCATTGCCGTTGCAGAGCGCCGAACCATATCCAAGTATTGCGGCATTTCCTCTTTTTTCTCCAGCGCTTCCACGAACAAAGCTCCGCTGCCGATCGCGATTTGCTGCCATACTGTGCAGGCCGGCCCGATCAAGCTGTTGTCTCCGATCATGATCCCGCCGTTAAACGATTGGATCTTGCGGATGAGCTGCACGGCGTCAAGCAACGATCCCATCGAGCCGGGATGAATATTGAAAATGCCGCCCATTTCCGGCACGACAGTGCGCAGCGATGCCGCCGCCGGCCGCATCGGCGCATCCGGTATCAACTGCAAAGGCTGAACTTGCTTCTGCAAATCGATCCATTGGGAACGATCCATTTCCGCCGGATCTTCACATGCATCCAAACCCGCTCTGTGCAAATACTGCAATGTTTCGGCGACGTCTGCTACGCTGCCCTGCTCGTATGCTTTGCGATAACCCATATTGACATCGCCGACGAGAAACGCATGAGGCACGGCGTCTTTCGCTGCCGTAATCACAGGGATGTCTGTTTCGATGCTTCCGAACAACTTGACTTTTATATGAGACTGCATGCCTTGTTCGGCAGCCTTCTTCGCTTTCTCATATACGCTTGCGGGATTTTGCTCTAAAATGCAGTACAAACCCGGAACTGCTTCTCTTCTTTGCAACCCGAGGATCGAAAGAGCAGATGCGCCGTTCACTTTGCCGTACAAGTCGATCAGAGCCATCTCCGTCATTTCCCTTAACCGGTGCGGCCATCCTTGCATTTGCCCCCACATCGCTCCCAGCGGCAAATGCTCCAATTGTTTCAATTTCCCGCCCCAATCCGCCAATGAAACATCCGGATCGTTGAGCGAAATGATTTCCTCACCATATCCGACTTGGCTGCCGCTGCGAACTTTTAAAAAAATGTGCTGACGCGAATTCCAAACCCCGAAGCTGAATTCTCGTTTGACCGAAACATGAATCAAAAACATCTCCAGCCCGTCAAGCTTCAGCTCGCTTTCATACAACGCATCGATCGTATGCACGTGTACATCCTCCATTTTCCATGTTCAGTCTTTATTCGTACGCACGCTGCCCGTTCCCTTTCAAACCAGCCAAATGAATTTGTCCGTTCCCGGTTACCGGTTCCCTGACGCCGTCCACCGCGGGATCGGCATATTTCACAAACCATTGCTCCAAACTTTGCCTCATCGTCTTCACTTGATCTGCACAGGACGGGTCATCGATAAGATTCGCTTTTTCGTCCGGGTCAACTGCCAGATGGTAAAGTTCATGCGGGCCGTACGGATAACGGTGAACATATTTCCACTCTTTAGTGCGAATCATGCGAACCGGCCCGTATTCATCAAAGACGACGATCGGATCTTTTTCTTGCTGGAACGGTTTGCCGACAAGTTCATCGTAAAAGCTGCGCCCCGGCAGGTCATCATCCGCATGCCCGCCGAGTCCGGCATACTGCAAGATCGTCGGGAAGAAATCATATCCGCTCACCAGCGCCTCGCTGACGCGCGCAGCCGGAATCTTGCCCGGATGACTGAAAATAGCCGGCACTTTGACAGACGTGTCGTACATATTTTGCGGAAAAGTGCCGTTGCCTTTGCCCCAAATGCCATGGTGGCCGAAATTAAAGCCGTTGTCGCTGAGAAAAACGATCAATGTATTTTCCCGAAAATTCAACTGTTCCAATTTGCGAATAATCCGGCCGATTTGATCATCCATAGCGGTGATAGAAGCATAGTAACCTTTCAAGCTTTCCCGATGATTGTTCGCGCCGGGCGCATTCGGAATCAGCCAAGGATGCTTCGGGTCAACGGGAACGGATTCAAGCGGACAATCTTCATACATTTGAACATATTTCTCCGGATGTTGGTTAATCCACGGCGAATGCGGCGCAGTATAATGGACGCTCAAATAAAACGGCCTGCCGCTTCCAGCTTGCTGATCAATGAAATTCAGCGCATCGTCTGTAATTTTTTCGGTGATGTAACCCGGTTCGCGATAACATTTCCCGTCCCGGATCATCGGAGCATCATAGTATGGACCGCCCCCGGTTTGATGCACATACCAATGGGTGAATCCTTTTTGCGGCCTTATGCTGTCTCCGAGATGCCATTTTCCACTCAGCCCGCACACATAGCCGTGCTGTGCCAAAATTTCCGTATAGGCTGTCTGGCCGGCTAAGTATTCCAAGGCATCCTTGCCGACGTTGCCTGCTTTGATCCAGTCATGCACGCCGTGCTGAGATGGAATTTTTCCGGTCAACAGCGATGCTCGGGCCGGCGAGCACACGGGCGACGTGCAAAAGAAATTTTCAAAACGCACGCCGGTCTCCGCAAGATGATCCAAATTCGGCGTAATAATTTCATCGTTGCCGGCGCAGCCCATCGCCCATGCTCCTTGATCGTCGCTTAAAATTACGACAATATTAGGCGGCGCTTCTTTTCCCTTCATTTCCTGCTCCGCATGCGCGGCCTGCCTGTCCTGCGGCAAACGGTCTTGTTGTCGCACTGATGACATGTTCCCTTTCACCTCGCAAACAATTTTCCGATCAATGTTTCACTTATCGTCCGCTTTAAACAAATCCGTATCAAACTATTCCTTAAACTCACCGTATCTGGCTAAAAATTGTTCATAAACTTCCGGCGAATGAGGCAAAGTTAAACGATCGCCCGTTTCCTCCATATGAGCCTTGAGCAAATCAAGCATCCGCAGCACATCGGTTCGACATTCCGGTTCAAAGGCCAAGTTTTCCATTTCCAGCGGATCTTCGTCCAAATCGTACAATTCAATAAAACGCTCATCTTTGAAAAAGTCGACGATCAGCTTCATCCTGCCGGCGATGACGCAGCGAGAATAATTGCTGCTCGAACCGTTGCCGTCGTATTGCACGAATATGCCTTCCCGCTGCAACGGCTTTCCATCCATCAATGGGAGCAATGACTTGCCTGAACAGCCTTCCGGCGTCTCCAAGCCTAAATAATCGCACAATGTCGGCAATACATCGACGCTGCTGACCGTCTCCGCAATATTGGACGGCGGCTGCTCTCCTTTTGGAAACTTCATGGCGAGCGGGATGCGAATCGACTCTTCGTACATGCAATTTTTTTGCCAAAGCCGATGAGAACCGAGCATTTCCCCATGATCGCTTGTAAAAATGATCAGCGCATCGTCGTACATTTGCTGTTTTTTCAGCGCGGCAATGGCTTCGCCAACGCAGTCGTCGAGCAGCGATACGAACCCCATGTATACTTTCCACACTTCCCGCCATTGTTCGCGGTTCATGGCCGATCCCATGACGCCGGTCAAATTGTACAGCTGCAGCGGCGACTGATTTTTCCCCCAAACCGCCACGTTATCCGGCAATTGTACGTCCTTTACGCGAGAGAACCAAGGATCGTGGATTTCAAACGGCGGATAAAAAAATCCCTCCAGGTGAGGGCTTGGCGGCTGGATTTCTTTCTTATTCATTCAACAAGAAAGGCTTATTCCGATCTCGATGCTCGATGGCATGCAGCACATCGTTCAAAATAAACCCGTCATAAAAAAATGAAAAATCTTCATCATAACGGCCGACGTGCGGCGTTGACACCCGTTGAATGCGAGTCGTCGTTCCATAAGCAAGCTCCGGCACATATCCGCGAAAATCTTCTCCGCCGGGCAGGCGTTTTCCGTGCTCCTGCAAAAATTGCCTGTATCTTGGCATCAAGGGCAGCCAATGCGTTTTCGTATCCGAACGCAAATGAATTTGATCTTCAGTGCGGAAATCCATCTTTCCCGCATGCCAGCTGTCCCATTCCTCTTCCATCAATTCGTATAAAGAAAGGTGTCCGGCGCGCACTTTCCCATATTCCTTTTCCTGCTCAATCTTCGCATTATGAAGCGAACCCGTTAAATTCGGAACTTTCCCAGTAAAGAAAGCGCCTCTGCCCGGAACGCACAAAGGGGAAGCGCAATACGCATGGTCAAATATTACGCTTTCCTGAAAAAGCTGATTGATATGCGGCGTATGCTCTCCCAACGCATCATAACGCAATTGATCCGCCATGATGATGATGACGTGAGGCTTATTTGGCTTCGTCAAATCGATGTCTCCTTTCCCTGATTTTTCACCTTTCCGGAATCAGCCGAAACTCGACCGGCATGGCATCCTTGCAATCGACGGAGATTGTCGTCTGCGACGGCCCCATCGCAGCGATTCGGCATTGATCAGACGGCTCGGCCAGCTTCCACTTCCCAACAATGGTCAAGTGCAAGGTGTGCATTCGGCTCTCATTTTTGCGCCACGGACGAGTATACGGTCCCGCACCGCCGACAAAACGGCCTTCTTCATCATACTGGTCGGGATCGATGCCTTCATAAAAGCGCAAATCCGGGTCCACGGCAGAAACAATCAACTGTTCGCCGCGTTTTTTCATCATCACCATGGAAGGGGTGTCCACGGCCGACAAATTACCGTGCTGGATCGAATCATTCGCCTCAAACAGCGCATAAGCCGTAATGCCAGTCTCGCGGTCATGCACGATGTGTGCATCACGATCTCGCTGCAACACCTCATAAGGCGGCTCCGACGCGGACATTCGAGCAGTGAAATCCTCCATCTGTGCTGGATCTGCACCGATGATGACGGCATATTCATACCATGCTTCTTGCGGCGCCGTCCCATGATCGATCCAAGCTGCGGCGAAGTCGCCGCTCGTATCTTGCCCGTCGTTCTGGCGCTTAGAATGCTGCCTCTTTTTATGAATGCCGATCGTCTGCCCAGCCGCCAAATAATAGCCGTTTTGCTTGTTGTCGATCAGCCATGCGGGCTGCTCCAGAAAACGCCGCTCTTCATGCGGAAATGCCTTCACCCCTTGAGGAGAGTTGATCCATATTTTTTCATCCCCCCGGATCAGCGCATTTTGAAACAGCGTCGTTTCCGTCGCATGCACGTGATCCTCATTTTCGATGTTCGAGCCTAAAGCGATGATGCGATGATTAAACATAAAGACCGATTTGCGGGCGCGATGGCTGCCTTCATATCTTGGATGCTCGTGCAGCTTCATCGCGAACATGCCGTTTTTGCCTTCCAAATTTAATCCGCCGGCATATGTTTCATCTGTCAACAGCAATTCAGAAAACTTCTTTGCCTTCAGTTTCTCAAACGGCAAATGGATCGCAGTCGTTCCCGGCCATCGATTCCAGTCCCATCCATCATGCGCATATCCGCTTTCCAAATTGCTTTGGCCGCTCATAATTTGAATTTGGCCGTACGTCGTGTACCGTCCATACCAATTTGCTTTGGCATACAGTTCATTCGACCAAAAATACCGATGATGCCCTCTCACGCCAACGAGCCACTGGCTGCGCCGATGCAATGCTAAAGTGCCGTAATTCATCGTCCAATGGCCGTTTGGATCATCCTCTGCTTTGAATCCCATTTTGCGCAATTTGCGAACCGTGCTGTCTTCCTGGTCCTCGGCCAATCTTAAATAAGCGGCGGCCATGTCTGGATCGATCTCTTCTTTTCCGTCCGGCGTCCCGGCCAGCGCCAAATATTTATACGGCTCGATAAACAGCCTCTCCTTCCCCGTCGGATGACGGCCGCATACGCTGAGCAGCCATTCATGCTTGTTCGCATACAAACGCATCGCCAAGGCAACTTTTTTCAACATGGCATGCGCTTGTTCAGAGATGCGGAAAGGAGTTTTGCTGAGCAGCATCACGACCGGCGTCAAACCTAACAACGCATCTCGGACATAAGCCGGATAAAAGCTCATATGATGAAAACCGCTCCCGTCCGGCTTAAATGCCGGCATCAAGCCGGGAGCTGGAAGCATGCCGGAACTGAGCCATGCGGTCAGTCTTCTTATAAAAAATACTTTCTGATCAAGGCGGTCCATCATCAAAATGCTTGCCAACATTCCTTGCAATTTCGTGTTTAAAATATCGACATTGGCATAGCCTTCTTCCAACGGCTCGAAGATGCGGCCCAATCCGCTGAACCAGCGCATCGTCCGCTGCGCCCACGGCAGCAGTCCCGCTTCTTCCAGCACCGGCTTCATCAGAAGCAGAGCAGGGTACATGCTTCGAATGTTGTAGCCAAGATGATGGTTCGTCCCTAAGCTGTGTCCCCAATCCCATCCTTGATCTTTGAAATGGAAAACAAGATCCAAAAACATCGTCTTGAATTCCGAACGATATGTTTCTGATCCCGTTCCTGCATAATAGAGCGCAATCTTCAGCATAAAGTCCGTGTAATCTTTGACGTCAACGCTGTTTGCAAGCTTGGTTAATGCATCGGACAACTCACTCGGATAAATCGCTCGCAGATGTATGAGATCCACCGGCCTGCCGCGAATGCCTTTTTCATCATGGACAATGCCAAACGATTGGAAATGCGCTCGCAGCAGCTGCATTTCTTGTTCTGATGCATCGGCCGGCGCTCCAGCAAGGGCTGACAACTGCTGCTCCAATCGTTCGACCGCCGCGATCTCTTCTGTTGTCGCTTCAACTTCGCTCACCTCGTTCGGAACGAGCTCATCATACATGAGCAAAGCTTGCCAATGACCGCTTGCGCTCGTATCTCGGGAACGATTAACAAACGGCACTTGCGCGTCGCGAGTCGGATGGCGCACGTCCACCGGCGTCGCCAAAATGATCTGGTCAAAATAGATCGTTCCTTGCTTGACAGTTGCCGGCGCTTTAATGATCAGCCGGTCCATCTTGTCATGCGGATTTCCTTCCATGTCTCTGAAAGGCACCCATGCCGTTCGCCAGCCGCGAAAGTTCAGTCGAAACGCAAAGCGAGCTGCAACATTGCCCTCGCATCCAAATTCAAAGATCAATTCGTCATCCACCGGCTGTTCATTATACATCCAACATGCAAAAACATCCCGGCCGGCATGTTTCATTCCTATAGGATGAAAGACAGTGAGGGAACTTCCCTCACTGAATGTCCATTGCAAAGATGATCGGCCATCTTTATATTTATGATCACTGATGGAGAGCCGCGATCTTTCATCAGCGATGAAATGCGGCGGCACCCCGTGTTCGAATGAAAATACCGGATATTTTTGCGGAGGATGGCTCACTGCCCTTTGCAATTGTTGATTCATTTTTTATGCACCTTCATGTTCTGTCCAATCTGCGATCTCATCGCAGCGATTATTTTCTCATGGCATTGATTTCTTGCAGCGCCTCTTCTTCTGCATCCCGAAGCGCGGTAATCGTATCTTTCTGACCGCTGACGACAGCGTTAAACGCTTGGTTCATTTTTTGAGCGATAATATTGTCATACTGCGTCACATTCGAAGTAGCCGCCCTTTTTTCCGGGAAGAATGCGGATAAATTTTTGCCCTTCAAATTTCTTGTATTGTTTGTGCCGTCTGCTTCCGCGCCGAAAGCCGCTACGACATCAGGGCTGATCACCCCTGGTCCGGAACCAGATTTAGCTGCTTGAATCTGATATTCATCCGAAGTAACGTATGCCAAAATTTCCATCGCCAGATCTCTGTCTTTGCTTGTGCTCGCAATATTCCAATAGGTGGAATAAGACTGCGGTCCAACACCGTATGCATCCGCAAAATACGGCAGGCTTACGACATCCCAATTCACATGATCCCAGTTTCCGATTTGCCAAGCGATCATCGCTACGTTCTCTTCTTCCCAGAAATTCGTATGCACTGCATC
>CALKAN010000432.1 GCA_937983035.1 uncultured Paenibacillaceae bacterium
CTGGCAATCGTTAATGCGCTTTTTTTCAGTCTGGTTAAAATTTTTTTCGATGCTGCGTTGCCGAAGGAACTCGTCAGCACCTTTTTAGGATCATCGATCCTGCCGCCGCGGGGCACATGGGTGGTGATGCTTTTTTCCCCGGCAATTCGGGCCCCGATGCCTGTCAGGACCCATTTGCCGTTTCTATTTTTTTGCACGAGCACGCGCAGATCGTACGGTCTGTTTTTGAAGGCAGTAAGCTGGATGCCTTGTTGCACGATGTAAGGTTCATGTTCTGCGTAATGTTCAATTTTTGTTCGCAAGGCGGCAATGCGCCGAAATGGGAATCGCTGTGTCTTTTTGTACTCTTGAATCGTGAGCAGGTAGCGGTATTTTTTGGCTTGCATGCGCTGCACCCTCATAATCCCTTTTCCGGCTTTGCCGCTCTCGGGTTTTAAATATACGATCGGATATTTTTTGATAAAATTTGCGAGATTTAGTTTCGGCGTTAATTTGCGCGTGGCGGGGATGAATTTTTCAGTCATTTTTGAGCGTTTCAACCAGCTGAATAACGTCCATTTATTGAAATAATATGGATTAAACAGATGAATATACGGATGCCGCATGCATTCTCTTATTTTGCGGCTGACGATTTCGTCCAGTTCGTCTTCTCTTGAAGGGATGCGATTGTACAAGACGGCAGGCAAAGGAACGAGTTTTCTGCTCCAGCTTTTCTTTTTTTGGTCGTAGCGGTACCCGGGGATGATGGATTCGTTCAAATTTAGTTCCTGTGCTGTGACGACATACACATCCACGCCGAGTTCTTCTCCCATTTTAATCAGATCGATGAAATTTTCTTCGTTTCCGCGGAAATACCGAGTTTGGTCTTTTACGGTTAAGATGCCGAGCAAAGGTTTGTGCAGTGATTTAGAAATCGATTGAGTTTTTCGATCCATCAGTCATCCCCTCCGGATCCAAATTTGCTTAAATACAGGCAATGTTCAACGATGAGATTGTAAGAGAGCCTGCCTTGTTCTCTCAGTGCGGGATGTTTGAAAATCGATCTGCCGGGCTTGGAATTCGCTTCAAACATCCAAATGTTTCCTTTTTTATCGATTCCGATATCAAAGCCCAGTTCGCCGATGGGACGTTTGTAATTGCGTTCAATGGCTTCAGCAAGCAAGATAGTTGCTTTCTTTGCTTTCTCGAGCAGTCGCTGTCCTTCTTTCTCACCGAAAATGCTCGCCAGCGCATGGCTGGGCGTCAATAATTGACCGCCTGAACGAACGTGCGTCGTGACGCTGCCTCGGCCGGCCTTTTTTCCCCCTATGCCTGCAACCACCCATTTATTGTGCTTGTTTTTATTCAAATGAAAGCGGAAATCAAGCGGGCATTGATCCAGCTCGACGAGGCGAATTCCTTGCTGCACAACATAATTCCTCAGCCGAGGACCGCTTTGGCGGTTCAATTGCTTCACTAAGCTTTGAAACTTGGGAAACCGGAGCAATACGTTTTTGCCGTTTTTGCGATAACGGAGAAAATATCCTCTTTTGGGATGGTAAGTTAAGCGATAGATGCCTATGCCCATGTAACCGCTCGTTGGTTTCAAGTAAACGAATTTATGTTTTTCCAACATCGTTTTTATTTGGTCTTGAGATGGATTAATATACGATTCTGGAACGTACGCATTGGCTTCTTTATCATCTTTCAGCATGTGGTAAACTTCCCATTTATCAAAAAAACTATAATTAAATATCGGAATTCCGCGTTCAGACAGCCGGGTTTTTAACGCTTCGGTCGTTTCCGCTCTCTCCACGGTGCGATTCGTAATCCGGTTGTACACGACATCCGGCAATGGAACCGTTCTTCGCAGCCAGCCTTTAGCGGATGACCAGAAATAAGCATTGATCGTTCCTTGCTGCCAATTGATATCCCTTGGCGTGAAAGCAAAAAAGTATGATTTGCCTGCTCCGGCGATTAAATATCGTCTCATCGTCAGCGATTTGGAACCAAACGGGCTGCCTTCGCTGCGTGTATTTGCGGTGCACATGATGCCGATGAGCGGCCCGATTCGCAATTGATTTCCGGATTTAGTGACAAAACATTTGGCTGATCTTGGAATCATCAATTGTTTTCTTACGACGGAAGACACGTAAAGATGCATGCCCTTCCGATTCACGCGCTTAATTTTCACTGTCGTTCCGGCAGCTCCCAAATATAATTTCACGGTATCTTTCGCAGACAAATTTAAGCTTTTCAGCAATGAGCTGGACAAATAAATGACTGGATCGCCGGATTTCACAAAACGAATAGTTGTTGAGATTAAACTCATCAGTTACCCTCCCAGTTGCCGATCGACAAGATATCGAGCATAGCTCAGAGGACGGATTATGGCTGCATGGCACGCGGCTCGGTCGCCAATATATTCAAACACGGATCGTCCCGGCTTGGAGTTCACTTCCAAAACCCAGATGCGTCCGTCTCTGTCGATGCCGTAATCGATCCCAAGTTCCGCCAAGCGTCCGAAATATTGTTCCAGAAATGGGGGGATGACAGCAGACAAACGGCAGATATCTGCATAGATCTGTTCTGCCTTTGACTTTGGAAACAGAGTTTGCAGAAAAGGGACGGTGCGTACGGCTGTTCCTCCTCCGCTCAGATTGGACGTGAGCCCTCCTAAGGCGCCGACGCGGACAGCCGTGCCGGTTAGCTGCCAACATCCTTTCTCATTTTTTTGAACTAATGCCCGGATGTCGTAAGTTCTTTGATCATGATTCGTTAATGTGAGATACTGTTGGACAATGTAGGGACGGCCATGCATAAAATGCTTGATCCAATCATGCAGCTGGGATGCGCGGCTGAAATACCGCTGGATCACTTGATTGTTTGCATCCCGTCCCTGAACAAAAAATCTGCCTGACCCCATTGCCTGAACCAGCAAGATGCCTCGGCCGCAGCTTCCGCTGACAGGCTTCAAAACAGCATGGCGCCGGTGTTGAAGCCAATGGATGAATGTTTCGAAGCCTCTGTAAGGAACGCTTGCCGGAAGATAAGGCTTGATCTCATGGTGACGGCTTAAGATGCGATGCATCCGCCATTTGCCCGCGATGGGATTTCCCAACAGCCGAGAAGGCTTCATTGCTCTGATTTTTTTGACATTGCTGATCCAGCAGCGCACTTCTGAAGTTGCGCGATGGCAAAAAAAACGGTCATAAATAATGTCAGGCAAAGCATATTTGCCTTTTTTCCATGCACCGTCTTCTGTTTCATAACGATAACCAACGACTTGGTTGTTTTCCCAGTCGACGGCGGATGCGGAAAAAACAATCAGCGCCAAATTTCGCGAAGCTGCGCATCGGCCTAATCGTGCATAAAATTTTTTTTCTTGGAATGGAGGATTGTTTTCGGCAACTAATATTCCGATCATGCGGGCTCCCATCTTTTTCACCTCACAGCTTGGTTAAGAAGCGCGCGTATTGAACGACTTTTAATGCTGAAGGCCTGATTTTGCCTTGAATGAACGAAGTGTCATCATTTTTGGAAGGTTTGGAGTTGACTTCCAAAAGCCATACTTTTCCTCTCCGATCGACGGCCAAATCGATGCCTAATTCGCCGAAGTGTTCTTTCACATGCGTTTCAATGCCCTGGGCGATATGCAAAGCTGCTTTTCGAAGGTTCAGTGCAATTTTTCCTCTTCGGGATGATGGAAATTTTGCACGGACCAATGCTGCTTTCACCGTGCTCAATTGACCGCCGCGAGCTAAATTGGAGACGAAATGCTGACTTCCGGCAATGCGCGCGACGATGGAAGTGACTTTCCATTCTCCTTGCAGTCCCTTTTGGACCAGAGCCCGGAAATCGATTGGTCTTCCTTGACTCGCAATTAAAGTTAATCCTTGCTGGATTTGATATCGCTGCGCCTTCATCTTTCCGGAGATGGCTTGAAACAATTTGCTGATGGATGAATAAGATACTTTCTTTGTTCCGCCTGCACTGCTAAAATGGCAAATATAAGCACCGTTTGGCTGCCGCGATATTTTAATGATTCCTTTGCCTAAGCTGCCGGTAATCGGCTTTAAAAATACGTTCGGATATTTCTGACACATGTTTCTTAAAATTTGGTAACTTCGGAAGACGTCTGTAGCGGGCAAATAAGGCTGCAAGGATCTGTCTTTCTTCAGCGCTTCGAATACTTCCGATTTATTGAGATATCTTTCATTGAACACGTATCCGCGGTGGCGATTTTTAACATGATTGAACAATTGCTTGACACTGTTCAGCCTTTCATATCTTCGCGAAGTCAACCGGTTATAGATGATATCAGGATAAGGAAAACTCATGCGTTTCCATTTGCCGTGGCAGCACCAGCCGTCCAGCACCGGTTGATTCGTATCAATTTGATTCGGCGTGAGAAAATAAACGAAGGCCCCCTGTTGTTTGCCGGCTTCCGTCAGTTCCTGGCAGAAAGCGGTGTTGGAGGCGAACGGCTGTGCTGGATTCCCGTAGTATCTGCTCATGAGAACGGCAATAAGCGGTCCGATCGTCAGTTGATTTAATTCAGGCGAATAGTTTATTCTCAGATTCATGCCTTGTTGGAGACTGAGTTTCGTTGCCAGCGGACGGCTGAAGTTTATTTGTTTTTTGGCATGGCTGATCACTTTAATAATCGTCTTGCTCGAACCGAATTGAAGCACTAGCTGCCTATTCGTCGGAATGTTCAGTTGCTTGATTGCTGTTTCATCAAGCAAGACGTCATATTCATTCAAGATTGAACTGGTTTGTCTAATATGAACAGGGACTTTAGGTCTTGACATGTTTTTACTCCTTCCGGTTGCGGGTAGAGATGGACCATATCCCTATCATATGAGGACGAATCATCCTTGGTGATTGTACTACCCATAAATAGACGGAGGACTTCAAGTTAATGGAAAATGTGCTTACGATCATATCTGTCGTCATCATCGCAGCAGCCATTGGAGGCGTGACGAACTACTTAGCGATCAAAATGCTGTTTCATCCCCGAAAGCCGATCGTTATCGGAAATTGGAAGCTTCCTTTTACGCCTGGTTTAATTCCGAAGAGAAAAGACCAAATCGCGGTTGCGCTGGGCCGGGTCGTGTCTGAATATTTGGTGACGCCTGAACGAATTGCGGGGGCGCTGCAGAAATCTGAACTGAAAGAAAAGCTCGTCCTTGCAGCAGAGCGGTGGATGGAGGAAAAACTGGCTTCCGGCATGACGCTGGGCGAATGGCTGGAAAGCTGGATCGGCGAGGAGCGCTTCGATCAGATGCGCGAAAGACAGCCTGAGCAGCTGCAAGAATGGATCCATCGAGGCATCGCATGGCTGTGGGAAGAGAAACAGCTGAGCAGCAAAAAACTGAAAGACTGTTTGCCGGGATGGAACGAGGAGAAAAAGGAGCGTTGGATCGCATCAGCAGCTGAAATGTTGTTGCAAGCGCTTCGCGACGAACTTCAAAGCGTAAACGGAGAGAGGACGATTCGGCATCTTGTCAATGCTTTCCTGGACCGTGCGGGCGGATGGCTGGGTGCGCTGGCCGGCATATTTATGGATGAAGAGAAGCTGGTCGCCAAAGTTCGCATCGCTGCGCTGGAACAACTTGATCAGCTTGAGGTCAAACATGCTGTTCAATTGTTTTTATTGAAGAAAGCGGACAAATTAGAAGAAAAAACGCTGCAGGAAGCGGTGGAGTGGATGAGCGGACAAGATGCTCTGCCATGGCTGGAGCAAAAGTCAGCGGAGCTTTTGCGCTGGCAGGAGTGGAGCGGCCGTTTGTATGAAAAGCCGCTGAAAGATCTTGTTGAACCATGGAAAGACGCGGCTGTTCAACGACTTCCTTTGCTGATCGAATGGCTGCTTCAATTTGCCGCGAAGCACGTGCATAAAGCGGTACATGTCATTAATTTGCCGGAACTGGTCGAAGCACAAGTCGCCGAATTTCCGGTTGAACGCGTGGAGCAGGTCGTGTTAAGCATTTCCGGCAAAGAGTTTCGGGCCATTACATGGCTTGGGGCATTGTTAGGCGGCATGATCGGGCTGTTTCAATCACTCTTTTTTTTGTTCGGGAGATAGAAAGGCGGTCGGGAGGCAAGAGTCATAACTTGTACCTTGCGCGCATACAATGGTGTAAAAGCGATGTAAGGGGCAATGAACATGAATGGATGGAAGAATGTGATCAGCTTGAGCGCCGCAGCAGGGCTTTTGATCTTTGCCGTGCCTAGGCTGGAAACAGGACAAGGCTGGACGGCGCCTTCGGTATTTGCCGTCTGCTGGATCGGCATCATGCTGCTGATTATTGCAGCGCATTTGCATGAATTGCTTGGAGTAGATGAAGAGACGAAGCAGGAGCTGGAAAATGTAAGACGCCATAAACGGTGGAAAATGGAAAATTACATCCGAACGAAAGTCGTGCAAGGAAGCAAGCAGAAAAGCAGTTGAAATGTTTGCGTGCTGCTTGCTGAACGGCGCATATTGAAAGAGGGATATTGGTTTTGTTCGATCAGCATGGAAAACTGCTCCCCCTCTTTCCTGCCCTCTGCTTCAAAGACGCTGCTTAAGGAATCGCATTCAAATGCACTAAAACGAAAGCTCTTGACGAGCCAAGTCTCTGATCGCATCGTCCGTTAATTTTTTCATCGTTCTGGCTTGAACGGTGATCTCCTCGGCCATCGTTTGAAGCAGGTTGTCGCAGCGATCGCTGCTTGCATCTTCCAACAATGCCTGCAAGTTGTTGCGATAGCGGTACAGAACCGTTTGAATCGCAATTTTTAAGTATTCCTCCTCGATCGATGAGCCGTGACTTTTCATCAGCAGATCCTCCTTCCATGAAAACATTTCCTATACAGGATAAATGAGCCAAAGTCAAATGTATAGCACAATTGGCGCTCTTGAATTTTTGTTTTCAAAATCAGCAGCATATGGTATAATATTTTTTTACTTTTTCTTGCCGCTTTTAGTGTCGTTATCTGTTACAATGTGAATTTTACATGAAATTTGTTTATAAATTGAAAGAAAGCACGATGCTGCGATATAATAATGATACAGAGTGATACAGTTATGACAATAGAGGTGTAACAGTTGGCCCATATGAACCCAGGCAATTTGACGAAGCACGAGTTGATTTTGAGTTATATTGAGAGCTTGGAGCCAGGCAGAAAAATATCTGTCAGAAAAATCGCGCGCGATTTAAATGTCAGTGAAGGAACGGCTTACCGCGCGATTAAAGATGCCGAACAGCAAGGGCTTGTCAGTACGAAGGAACGCATCGGAACGGTCAGAATTGATAAACAAAAAAATATGGAGCAGCTTACCTTTGAAGATGTGGCGGAAATCGTTCATGGGAAAGTGTTGGGCGGCTTTGGCGGTCTTGAAAAAACGCTGGGGAAGTTCGTGATCGGCGCGATGGAACTGCAAGAAATGACCGGCTATATCCACCCTGGCAGTTTATTGATTGTGGGAAACCGAGAAGAAGCGCACCGCATTGCATTGCAGCATGGGGCAGCTGTGTTAATTACAGGCGGATTTGATACGGCGCCGGACATTAAGAAATTGGCGGACGAAACGGACTTGCCGATCATTTCATCGACCGAAGATACGTTTACGGTCGCGTCCCAAATTAACCGCGCGATTTACGACCGGCTTATAAAGAGACAAATGATGCGGGTGCAGGACATCATGCCTGACAAATCGGAAGTGATTGTTCTTCGCAGCAACCACACTGTCGCCGATTGGAAGCGGATGGTGGAAAAAACAGGCCATAACCGATTTCCGGTTGTTGATGAATGGAACCGAGTGATTGGGATGATCACGTCCAAAGACGTCATTCGAACGGATGAGAATCAAAAAATCGAGAAATTCATGACTCGCAATCCGCTTACTGTGCAGCCGCACACTTCTGTCGCGTCAGCGGCTCACAGCATGGTATGGGAAGGCATTGAACTGCTCCCTGTCGTGGACGGCAACCGGAAGCTCATCGGCGTGATCAGCAGGCAAGACGTGCTCAAAGCGATGCAATATACGCAAAAACAGCCGCAAGTTGGAGAGACGTTCGAAGATTTAATCGGCGCCAATATGTCTGTCAGCACAGATCAAGACGGCGACATGGTCATCAGCGCAACGATTACGCCGCAGATGACCAATTCGTACGGGACAGTGTCTGAAGGGGTGCTGATGATCTTAATGATTAAAGCCGCTTACCGCCGCATTCAATCTGAACGGGACGGCGACATGGTGCTGGAAAACATCACGACCTATTTCGTCCGTCCTGTGCAGATGGAAACGAGAGTGCAGATCCGTCCGCGAATTATCGAGATCAGCCGAAAGTTTGGTAAGATAGACGTTGAGGTGTACCATCACCGAACTGTCGTGGCTAAAGCGGTGTTAACGGCTCAAGTGATCGACCATATGTAATGCCGGCTTTCATAACTAGTGTTCTGATCTGCTGCGCGAATGGATGCGCATCGCTTGTTAATTTTGATTGCGCCGATACAGGCCGTAGTTGCGGAGGCCGGCAAACAAGTTAAAGAGTCCTAGCAGCACAAAAACGATGCCGACCGTAAAATGGACCCATGATTTCGTATTCAGAAACAACTGAATGCTGCCAAGCAATATAAGCATGATTCCCATGCTTATATTCATTTTGGAAGCGATGAATCCTTGCTTTTGCGGCGAATCGGCGCGTCTTTGCTTAAAGCTGAAGTAGATCGATGCCAGCATAAACAAGACAGCGAGAATGTAAAGTGCGTTTTGTACAAGAATTACCATGACTATCTCCCAGCATGTTTGTTTTTTTGTAAATTACCATGAAATGTTTGAAAAAGAAAGAGAACTTACGTTTTGCGTCTTTTTGTCTTACTCCGTTCTTTCCTCTACTTGAATCCACACATGCAGTTTTCCGTATAATATGACGACGGTTTCAATTTCGACAATATAGTCTTTTTCGTTAATGTTCGGAAGAATGCGCCTTCCGTAGTAATTGTTGATGAGTTTGGGATGTTCGTACAAATTGGCGACTTTGATGCCGATGAGAGACTTCAATTGTTCATAGACGCTTTTTTTAATTTCTCTTTGAGCGAAGTCGTCCGGAGGATTTCGGCTGGGCAGGCTGTCGATATGCACTTCAATCGCCTTTAAAGTCGATTCATAGTCGCGGTACGTTTTCAGCGGTTCGATTTCCTCCATCAATTGGTCTCTCTGATCTTCGAGCATGGCATTTTGCTTCAACAGCTCGCTCATGTTGTGCTGGTAAATGACCATGAAAACAGCGGCTCCAATGACGGCGCCGGCGCATAACATGCCGAATGCGCTGAACCATTGAGCATACATCTTTAATGAAGGCACTCTCATGAATCTGCGCCGCCCC
>CALKAN010000433.1 GCA_937983035.1 uncultured Paenibacillaceae bacterium
TCGCCCTTCGGCCGTCCCAAATGACTTGCCAAAATGACCTTGGCTCCATGGTCAATTAAATAATTGATCGTTGGAAGGGCTGCCCGAATGCGGGTGTCATCGCTGATAACCCCTTCAGAAATCGGCACGTTAAAATCAACGCGCACAAACACGCGCTTTCCGCTGACTTCAACGTCGCGCACACTTTGCTTGTTCACTGTGAATCGACCTCCTGCATGCCGTATTTGCTGATTTATGTCCTTATCGTTCTGTCCTTTTTTCCATCTATGATCATGAACAAGAAAACCCACGGAAGAAACGGCAGGTCAACATGTTGTCCCTGATCCTGTTCCTTCCGCGGGATCAGCTAATCAAGCTCTGATATTACAGACCTTTCTTAGCGATATAGTTACAGAGGTCAACGACGCGATTTGAATATCCCCACTCGTTGTCATACCAGGAAACAACTTTCACCATATTGCCTTCGATCACCATCGTTGACAACGCGTCGATCGTGGAGGAAGCAGGATCGCCGTTGAAATCGCTGGAAACGAGCGGTTCTTCCGTATAATTCATAATGCCTTTCAACGGTCCTTCCGCTGCTTCCTTCAATGCCGCATTCACTTCTTCGACCGTTACTTCCCGGCTTACCTCAGCCACCAAGTCTGTTACGGACACGTTCGCAGTCGGCACGCGGAACGCCATGCCGTTCAACTTGCCTTTCAACTCAGGCAGAACGAGGGCAACCGCCTTCGCTGCTCCCGTCGTCGTTGGAATAATGTTCTCTGCGGCTGCGCGGGCGCGGCGAGGATCTTTGTGCGCCAAATCAAGCGTGCTTTGGTCGTTTGTATAAGAATGCACTGTAGTCATCATGCCTTTTACGATGCCAAACTTGTCATTCAATACTTTCGCAAACGGCGCCAGACAGTTCGTCGTGCAAGAAGCATTGGAAATGATCGTATGTTTGCTTGGGTCATATTGATCTTCGTTTACGCCCATAACGATCGTAATGTCTTCATTCGTTGCCGGCGCGGAAATGATCACTTTCTTGGCGCCGCCTTTCAGGTGCGCTTCCGCTTTCGATTTCTCGGTAAAGATTCCCGTGGATTCAACAACGATTTCTACGCCGTATTCAGCCCAAGGAAGATTGGCTGGATCTCTTTCAGCAAAAACTTTAATCGGCTTTCCGTCTACGATTAAAGAGTCGTTGTCAACTTCTACGCTCGCGTTCAATTTTCCGTGAGTCGTATCGTACTTCAGCAAATGCGCCAACATATTCACGTCTGTCAAATCATTGATAGCAACAATTTCTACATCCGGATTGCCTAATGCTGCCCGGAACACGTTGCGGCCGATGCGGCCAAATCCATTAATGCCTACTTTAACCATGTGTATGTTCCTCCTTATGTGAAGTAAATCTTCATTTATTTCAAGACGGAAATGTAATCATGTCCGCCGTGATAACCTATGCATCACAAACGATGCCTCAGCTTCGCAACCGGCGCTGCCCCGATTTGCGCGACTTCAAGCAAAGCTTGCTTAAATCAATTTCAAAATTTCTTCCGCAGCCGCCTCGTCCGTCACTAAAATATCTTCATGCCCAAAGCGAAGCACCGCTGCGATGGCGTGGCCTTTATTCCGGCCGCCGGCTACTCCGATGACGAGTTCGGTATTTTGAATGTCTTTGAGCCGCAGGCCAACTGTCGGAATATTGCGAACGACTTCGCCATCTTGATTAAAGTAATAACCGAACGCTTCCGCCAGCGCACCCGCTTCCTGCAATTGCTGAATCGTTTCCTCGTCTACCTTTCTCCGCTTCGCCATTTCGATCGCATCGCCGATTCCGTGCACGATAATGCGCGCTCGGCGTATGACGCTGATAATTTCTTGAATGTTCGGTTCCTGCATCAGCGATTGATAAGCTTCCTCTCCCAAATGATCAGGAACATGAAGCAGACGGTATTGCGCGCCCGTGCGCTTCGCCATCGTCGAAGCAATCGTGTTGGACTGCAGTTCCACCGTTTCGCCCAATCCGCCTCGAGCCGGAACAAACCAGTTGTTCTTCATTTGCGAACTCGGAGTCAAGTGATTGGCAATCTCGGCCATCGTCGAACCCCCGGCTACCGCAATGACGTCTCCCGGACGAACCGCTTTGCGCACTATGCTTGCGCCCGCTTGACCAAGCTCCTTCTTCCTGAGCGGAAACTGACTGGAATCGCCAGGCACGACGACCACTTCTTTGAGGCCGAATGCTTTGCGAATTTTCTCCTCATATTCTGCCAGACCGAACAGATCTTTCACCGCGTCATCCATTTGATCAAGTAAAATTTTCCCTGCGTCGGTCACGCTCATGCCTGCAGAACTGACATCGATGAATCCTTGCGACTTCAAAAATTCGACTTCTGAACGAAGCACGCGCTCCGTCATATTCAGCGAAGCAGCCAGCGCTCTGCGCCCGATGTGACCCGACATCATAATATGGTGCAAAATCGAATAGCGCCGTTTCATCACATCCATAAGCTCAGGCACTAACTGTTTCTGCCATTCTTGAATTATTCCCATGTCGCACTCCAATATTGAGCTGTGATTGTAACCCGGGTCAAAAAATGTCCCGCACCTCAGTTTTTGGTCCCACTTCTATCATAGATGATTTTCCTGAAAAAAGCAAGACCAAATATGCAACGTTAACATTATTCGCCAATTGTTTTTATCTTAGTCAAATTCATAATTTTAAAGGCTGATCAAAGATTTGCTTGCTTTCTCGATTCGACTGTAGTAAAATAAATCATGCTGTATATGTCACGCTTTGCGCTCGTGGTCCAATGGATACGACGCAGGCCTCCGGAGCCTGAGATCGAGGTTCAATTCCTCGCGAGCGCGCCATATGAAGTCACAAGCACAATTCTGAAAGGCCGTCGGCTTGTTTCAGAATTTTTTTATGGATTTGGTTTGACCTTTATTGACCTTTGGCAGAGTCTTCCGCTATAATAAAATCAGCAAGACGCTTCAATGAATGTTCCCATGCAATTATGACTATGCTAGTAAAATAATCCTTAAAGGGAGGAATAAGAATGAGTCCTTTAATACCTATGGTTGTAGAACAAGAAAGCCGGGGCGAACGCGCTTACGACATTTATTCCCGATTGCTGAAAGACCGCATTATCTTTCTCGGCAGCCCCATTAATGACGCCGTAGCCAACACGGTAATCGCACAGCTTCTTTTTCTCGCTGCGGAAGATCCTGAGAAAGATATCAGGTTGTACATTAACAGTCCGGGCGGATCCATCACGGCTGGCATGGCCATTTATGATACGATGCAGTACATCAAGCCGGATGTTTCAACGATCTGCATAGGCATGGCCGCATCGATGGGCGCATTCCTCATGGCTGCGGGAACGAAAGGCAAGCGGTATGCTCTGCCGAACAGCGAAATTATGATTCATCAACCGCTGGGCGGAGCGGAAGGACAGGCGAGCGACATCGAAATCCGCGCTAAACGCATACTTAGAATGCGCGACAAGCTGAACCAAATCTTGGCTGAGCGCACAGGGCAGCCGCTCGAGCGCATCGAGAAGGATACCGATCGCGATTACTTCATGAGCGCGGAAGAATCGAAAGAATATGGGATTATTGATAAGATTATTACGCGGTCGTAATACAGCATGAAAAAAGCTTTCCTGCGGGAAAGCTTTTTTTCTTGATAGAAGATTCATTTGTCGCAAAGCTTTTGCCAAAGCATTAATAATTTTCGAGCTCTTCCTTGCTGACCAGCTCAGCTAAAGCGTTTACAGCCTGCTCTGCATCTGAACCTTCTGCTATAATGTTTACTTCTGTGCCGGAACTAATAGCTAAGCTCATAATGCCCATAATGCTTTTAGCATTTATTTTTTTATCATCTTTCTCCACGAATATATCTGAAGAAAACTTATTGGCTTCTTGAACGAACAATGCTGCCGGTCGAGCGTGCAATCCTGTTTTCAATTTCACTACTACTGGACGACTAGCCATAATCCTTTACCCCCTTGCTTCGATGATAATGTTGTTATTGAACCGGTTTCGTCCTAAGAAACAGATTCATCACTGCATTTACTTCATATTATACCATTTTTCACACAATTTCTCTAGTTTATTACTGGCTGGCTTTGCGAATTTCGTCAGCCATTTGCGCAATTTTCCTTAATCGATGGTTTACCCCTGATTTTGTCACCTTTCCATCCAGCATTTCACTTATTTCTGACAAATTTAAATCTGGATGCTGCAAACGAATTTCCGCAACTTCGCGCAATCTTTCCGGCAAATTTTCCAAACCGATTTCTTGATCAATCAGCTTAATGTTTTCGATTTGCTGCATCGCAGCGCCAATCGTCTTGTTCAAATTCGCCGTTTCGCAATTGACAATCCGATTGACCGAATTTCTCATATCGCGCATAATGCGCACATCTTCAAACTTGAGCAGAGCTTGATGCGCGCCGATCACATTCAAAAATTCGATAATTTTTTCGCCTTCTTTAATGTACAGCACAAACCCCTTCTTGCGCTCGATGCATCTGGCATTCACTTGAAAGTAATTGGCAAGTTCACACAAAGCCAAGCAATGCTCTTCATACATGGATACAATTTCAAGATGATAAGATGAGCCTTCCGGATTGTTCACAGACCCGCCTGCCAAAAACGCGCCTCGCAAATAAGCGCGCTTGCAGCAATGTTTTTGATAAATAGCCGGATCGATTCCCGAATGGAATTGAAAGCCTTCGGCTACGATGCGCAGACGCTGAAGCGTATCCTGCACTTGAACAGGAAGCCGTATAATATAGACGTTATTTTTTTTCAGCCTCATTTTCTTCCTGACGAGAAGGTCTAGGGGGAGAGCGAAGGTTTTCTTAATCAAGGAGTAGATGCGTCGTGCGATGGCGGCATTTTCAGTAGAGATATCGAGGACCACCTTGCGATTCGTAATTTGAACTGTGCCATTCATGCGGATCAGCGCCGACAATTCTGCGATCATGCAACATTCATCCACATCATCAATCAGCGTTAACTCTTTTTTGGTCTGAGATGCGAAGGACACCCCTATTCACCTCTTTTGTTCCATTCGGTTCTTAATCAATCGGTAAATGTGGCGGCTTAATTTTTCAGAATCATGCCTTAAGTAAGTCTGTGTTTGGATGAGATCATCTTGAATGATTCCATAACCATGCTCGGCTACTTTGTCCAAATCTAATCGAACGATGTCTGCGCCTTGCTTCGCATATGCCTCTCGCACATCTTGCGGAATTTCGCCGTTATTGACAATGACATAATCGAAAATCGGATGTCCAGCATGTTTTCTGATCGTGTCAAGATGGTCAAAAACCGAATAATGATCGGTTTCGCCCGGCTGCGTCATTACATTGCAAACGAAAATTTTTAACGCATTGGATTCAATGATCGTTTCGGCAATGCCCGGCACTAACAAGTTGGGCAAAATGCTCGTATACAAGCTGCCTGGACCCATGAGAATGGCATCCGCTTCCTGCAGTGCTCGGATGGACTCTTCCAGCGGCTGCACCCCTTCTTGATCAATAAATACGCGCTTGATCTTTTTGCCGGCGTTCGGAATTTGCGACTCGCCGCTTACAATGGTGCCATCCTCCATTTCGGCTTTCAAGACGATCGCTTGGGCAGCCGCCGGCAGTACCCTGCCTCTGACAGCCAATACTCTGCTCAGTTCTTTAACGCCGGTTACAAAGTCTCCAGTAATGTCTTTCATGGCTGCCAATATGAGATTGCCCAAACTATGTCCTGCTAATCCAGTGCCGTTCTCAAATCGATGCTGCAGCATTCGCGACAGCATCGGTTCCACGTCCGACAGCGCCAAGAGAACATTGCGGATGTCCCCCGGCGGAGGAATCTTCAGCTCTGAACGCAGAACGCCCGAACTGCCCCCATCATCGGCTACGGTCACTATCGCAGTAATATCGAGAGGCATCTGTTTCAATCCGCGCAGCATGACGGACAGTCCAGTGCCTCCCCCAATCACGGCTGTTTTGGGAAGAGCATCGCCGCCTCCATAGTTTTTCATCGTTTCACCTCTTAGTGTCTGTCTCTCCCTGCATCCCGATGCGTCACCCGGACAATTTCTGTCTCTCCGTTGCCGAGCATGTCTTTCAAATATTCCGCGATCGCTACAGACCGGTGCATGCCGCCTGTGCATCCGATGCCGATGACGACTTGACTTTTCCCTTCTTTGCGATAATTCGGAATTAAATATTGGAGCATGTCGAGCAATTTCGTTAAGAACGTTTGTGTTTCCGACCATTTCATCACATAATCATATACTTTCGGATGCTGGCCGGTGACCGGTCTAAGCTCTTCCACATAATAAGGATTCGGCAAAAATCTTACATCGAACAGCAGATCGGCATCCAAGGGAATTCCGTATTTAAATCCGAATGAAACAACATTTATATATATGCTGTTCTCCCGTATTTTGGTGAACTGCGACGCGATCTTTTGCTTCAGCTCAGACAATCTTAAATTGGAAGTATCAATCACTTGGGTGGCCTGGCCTTTCAAATCTTCCAGCATTTTTCTTTCCGCATGAATGCCGTCCAGCACCAAGCCGTCTTGAGCCAGCGGATGGCGTCTGCGCGTTTCCTTGTATCGCTGCACCAGTACGGCATCGCTGGCATCCAAAAACAATATTTCATAATTCAGCGTATAATTTTCCTTCAAGTATTGCAATGACTCGTTAAGGGCTGTAAAAAACTCCCTGCCTCTAAGATCAATCACAAGCGCTGCTTTCTGAATTTTTCCATTCGATTGTTCAATCAATTCCGCAAATTTAGGAATTAATACAGGAGGCAAGTTATCTACGCAAAAAAATCCTAAATCTTCCAAGCATTGAACGACAGTCGTTTTCCCTGCCCCAGACATTCCGGTAATGATCACCAATTTGCCCAGTCGGCCAGTCATTTGCTCCAACGCTGTCCCCTCCTCTTGCGGATGCTCATCTTCAGCCCAGTCATTCATCCGCGGCTTGCTGTTCCAGCGACCGTCACCTTTCATGCAAATTCAGCCCTGCCGCACCTACCACGCCGGCGTCATTGCCGAGCTCTGCGGGAACAATTTCTACGCCGGCTTGCGCGCCGTCCGGCGTCAATTTGGCGAAAATGTCACGAATCGGCTGAAACAAAATGTCACCTGCTTTAGACACGCCGCCGCCGACAATAAAACGCTGCGGATTGACAACGACCGCCACCAGCGCCATCGACTTGCCCAAATAGTATGCCGCGCGGTTCACAATTCGCTGCGCCGCCTCGTCTCCAAGCTTCGCCGCTTCAAAAACATCCTTTGCCGTAATTTCGCTCAACAAAGCTAATTCTGTTTTGTCTCCGCGCTCAACCGCATCTTTAGCCATGCGAACAATTCCCGTTGCCGAGGATACGGTTTCCAAACATCCCATTTGGCCGCAATTGCAACGAATGGCCTCAAGATCGGGCACGACGGACATATGGCCCAGTTCCCCTGCCATACCGCTGAAACCATGGACGATTTTTCCATCGACAATGATGCCGCCGCCAACGCCGGTTCCTAACGTATAGCATACGGTATTGCGCAGTCCTTTGCCTGCCCCGCTCCATGACTCGCCCAATGCAGCGACGTTCGCATCGTTGTCAATCTTCACAGGCTTTCCGGTCTTCTCTTCCAAAAGCTTCTTGATCGGAACATCTTTCCATCCGAGATTAACTGCTCGATTCACATGACCGCGAGGAATATCCAGAAACCCTGCAATGCCTGCTCCAATTCCCGCTACTTGCTCCCATGTATACGGGGACTCATCGACGATTTTGCGGCAATACGCAGCAATGTTATTAATCACATGCTCATGGCCGGCTTCCGTTTCAGTCGGACCTTCATATGTCTGCACTAAATTGCCGTTTTCGTCGCAAATGCCGACTTTAATCGAAGTTCCGCCCAAATCAACGCCGATATAACATTTATCTGCCATGGAATTCACCTCAGCTTCTCAAAAATCTCATTATTTCTCACTATAAGCTAACCCATGATTAGGGTCAAGCACGAACATATTACAATTTGATATCATCATTTGCCTCATAAAACATAACAAAAGAACCGCCCTTCATCATCTTATGCGCGATCCCGGGCGGTTCTTTCATCAGCCGTTCCATAGGCTGGATCCAATCGGTTACTTTGCTTGATTCAAAGATTGGCTCCAATCTTGAATCCGGTTGTTTTCGAGAAACTTTTCGCAATCCAGCGCAGCCATGCATCCCGTGCCGGCAGCGGTAATCGCCTGACGGTAGACGCGATCCATCACGTCGCCGCAAGCAAATACACCTGGAACGCTCGTTAAAGTCGATCCTTTCTGAACTTTAATGTATCCCAGTTCATCGGTTTCAACCTGACCTTCCAAAAAGGCGGTATTCGGCGTATGGCCGATGGCTACGAACAGGCCGTCAGTCTCCAGCACAGTCTCTTCCCCTGTATCGTTATCCCTAACTTTCAAGCCGGTTATTTTCAATCCGTCTGAAATGACCTCAACCGGCGTTTTGTTTAAGCTCCAAGTGATTTTCTCATTTTCCCTGGCGCGATCTTGCATAATTTTCGAAGCTCTCAGCTCATGTCTGCGGTGAACGATCCGCACTTCGCTAGCGAATCTCGTGAGGAATGTCGCCTCTTCCATCGCAGAGTCGCCGCCGCCGACAACAATAATCCGTTTGCCTCGGAAGAAAAATCCGTCGCAAGTCGCGCATGTGCTGACTCCCTGTCCGATATTTTCCTTCTCGCCGGGGATGCCCAGCAGCTTCGCCGAAGCCCCTGTCGAGATGATCATCGTTTCCGTCACGACCGGCTCTTCGTCATCATCTACATAAAGCTTGAAAGGTCTTTCCTTCAAGTCCACTTTGTTGACGATGCCTCTTCTGAATTCAGCGCCGAATTTTTCCGCTTGCTTCCGCATCTGATCCATCAATTCCGGTCCTAAAATTCCGTCCGGAAAGCCAGGGAAATTCTCCACATCCGTCGTTGTTGTCAGCTGCCCTCCCGGTTCAGGACCTTCGATCACCAGCGGCTTCAAATTTGCTCTTGCCAAATAAATTGCTGCCGTCAAACCTGCAGGACCAGTGCCTACTACAGTTACTTTCCGCATGAAACTCCCCCTCCTTACGACTTTCCTAAATTTCTGAGTGACTTCTGGATGTGAGGAAAGATCGCATTCATCTTTTCGCTCAATCCGCATATTTCATCTACACGCGCCACGTTTTTGCGGATCGTAGATTCCGACACCTCGTAGCGCTCGCTTAATTCGCGGTAAGATATCGCATGCCGGTGCATCTTGGCCGTCAAGTACTCCAATGCGCCGGCCCAGCCGTTCGTCTTGCGAATTACAGGCACATTCGGATAAATTTTTGTTAAAAATTCAATCCACAATGTCTGCATGTCAGACAGCGCGATAATGCCAAAGCGATTTGTCATATGAGCCAGCGCCTGATCGATCACCCGCTGCCACTTCTCCTCCCAGTAGGGCAATTTAGATGTCAGCAGCCGGAACTGCTCTTCGAACGGAAGGTGATAATGATAGCTGTACAGCACCTCTTCTCCGTTCATCGCTTTTTCGACTTGCGAGATGTAAAACTTCGGCACATCAGATTCAGGATCGAGGCGCTCGGCCTGCTTCCACAATCGGATCGCCTGCGCATACCGTTTTGTCGACGCTGCCGCTACCGCAGCATAATGCAGCAAGCTCGGATCCGCCGCTTCATCCATCTTGAGAATTCGCATAAAATGCGGATATGCACTTTCATGCTCTCCTAAGATGCCCAGCGTCATGGCGAGTTTGAACAAATGTTCCTCTGTGAAAGGAACGGTCTTCGACAGCCTGTAAATTAACCTCGCTGCCGCCCTGTATTCGCCGGAATGCTGCAAAAACACGGCCAAATTGCAAAGCGCATGGATATTGCCGTGTTCTTGATCCAGCACTTCCTCAATAATCTGAAATCCCTTTTCAATTTCACCTGTATAATAATAAGCCAATGCCAGATTGTTTTTTGCCGGTATGAAATCCGGCTTTTCCGAAATGATTTCTTCCAGCAGCTGAATCGCTTCTTCGAATCGTCCTTCCTCCATGTAAATGCGCGCTTGGTCATGCTGGGTAAACTCCAGTTGGCTTCTAATCGCATCGAATGTTACCGGACGGTTCAATTCATAGCTGAGAAACTCCATCATTTCTTCGGCATCTTCCAAATACTGACCTTCAGGATCTCGTTCCAAATAATGAATCAAAGCTTGCTCGGCTAAAAAATAGTCTTCCATGTTCATATAGTTATTAGCCATGAAAAAGTAACATTCTGTCATCGTCGGATCGATTTCTTCCAGCACTTTTCGAAGCAGCTCGTTCGATTCC
>CALKAN010000434.1 GCA_937983035.1 uncultured Paenibacillaceae bacterium
ATGCTTCTTTTGTCTTTCAGGGATTGCGCGTGAAAAATCAAGAATGATATTTCCATGCCTACGATGATCATCAGTTTTCACCGGTCCTTGTTGGAATTCATCCATTAATTTATCATGAACGAAATAAAAAAGCGAACTTGCAGGCAAGCAGCCGGCATAATTTTAAGCTTACCTATTGTGTTGGCAACAGAAAGAAAGGATGATCGGTATGAGCAATCCAATTGCTGACGGAGTGTGGCCTACAATGCTCACCCCGTTTCACGAGAATAAAATAGATCTGGGAAGTTTGCAAGAACTGGTGGAATGGTACATCCGAAATGGGGTCAACGGTTTATTCGCCGTGTGCCAATCCAGCGAAATGTTCTTCTTGTCGTTGGAAGAGCGGGCGGCGCTGGCGCGCAAAGTCGTCCAATACGCCTGCGGCAGAGTGCCTGTGATCGCTTCGGCAATTTTCGTTGATCAGATAGACGATCATATTGACGAAATCAAGCAGTTGGCAGACACAGGCATCGAAGGCTGCGTGCTCATCACGAATCGGTATCAAGATGAATCCGATCCAGGAGATGACAGATTTAAACGCACCGTCGAGCGCATCTTGCGTGAAGTGCCGGATATCGCTTTCGGTCTCTATGAATGTCCTTATCCGTATAAAAGGCTCGTAACGCCCGAACTGCTTCGCTGGTGTGCTGACAGCGGACGTTTTCTGTTTTTAAAAGACACCTGCTGCGACCTTTCGCAAATAAAGGCGAAGATCGATGCCGTGAAAGGAACTAAACTCAAAATATACAATGCCAATTCCGCCACCTTGCTGGAATCTTTAAAACTGGGAGCGGCAGGATTCAGCGGAGTGATGGCGAATTTTCATCCTGATTTGTACGCATGGCTGATGGCAAATTGGCGGAATGAACGTGAAAAGGCGGAGCGATTGCAGCACTTTCTAGGCATCGCCTCGATGATTGAATGGCAGTGTTACCCAGTAAATGCCAAGTATTACTTACAGTTGGAAGGCCTTGGTTTAAGCACGCAAAGCCGCGTGCGCAGCGACAAAGATTTTGGAGCAACGGATCAGCTGCTTGTCAAACAGTTGAAAGCGATGAGCGATCAATTTAGAAAAGAGTTTTGTTTGGCGCGTGTTTAACTAAGTTGATTGGCTGGTCTGTGAAATAAAGGAGAGTGAAATCATTGACGACGATCGATGCGAAGCGTGCTTGGAATTATGCGGATTTGAACGAAATATTGCGGATAGAGAAACAGCCGGAAAAAATCGCCCTGTTTACGATGACGCGCATCGCGCCCGGCGACGGGCAAATAACGGTGGATTGGGTGCGCAGTCCTGCAAGCGGCGCGGATGAAGCCGGCATGCAGCATGATCGATCTTATTGGATCGTTTGCAGGCCAAGAGATGCGGCTGCAGCAGACGATTCAAACGGCCGGACCGAAGCTGCGCGCGCAGAATGGAAGCAGAAGCTGACTCATTCACGGAGCGGATCGGTTGTGTTTTCAGGTTTGGATAATGGAGTCGATTATGAAATCAGCATTCGAGCAGTCGAACAAGGAAATCCGCAAGAGAAACTCGTCAGCGTGAAACGGCTGGCCCGGCCTGGGATCGTTCCAGGCACAGTGGTTAATTATATTCATCCAGAAGATGATGCGTATGGATTTTCCGGGCGTTCGCCTGCGAGCCCATCGATCATCCGGCTGCCCAGCGGGAAGCTGCTGGCATCGCATGACGTATATTGGGGAAAATGCGGTCAAAATCTTTCCATGATCTTTTCTTCCGAGGATGAAGGGCGGTCTTGGGAATTTGTTACTTATTTGTATCCTTGCTTCTGGGGGAAATTGTTTCTGGTGAATGATGCGCTTTATATGCTTGGCATGAGCACGGAATACGGCGCGCTTTTGATCGGGCGCTCTGATGATGAGGGGAAAACGTGGTCTGCGCCGGTCGTGCTGATTGAAGGCGGGTCCAGAGAAGAGGGAGGGCCGCATAAAGCGCCGGTGCCGGTGGTCGTTTACCGCGATCGCATCTGGACGGCGATCGAGCACGGTTCTTGGCAATTAGGCGGCCATGATACCGGGGTCATTTCAGCTCCGGTCAACGCTGATTTGCTGGATGCGTCAAATTGGACCGTGACGCCATTTTTGAAATATGATGCGAATTGGCCGGGCACGGTTCAAGGCGGAAAATCCCCCAGCCTGCTGGAAGGAAACGTTGTCGTCACTCCCGAAGGAAAGCTTGTCAATTTGCTTCGATATCATACATTTGAATGCGAACCTGATTACGGCCGCGCCATTTATTTGCACATTGATGATGAACATCCCGAGGCGCCGCTGACATTCGGTAAAGTGATCGATTTTCACGGCAACATGTCGAAATTTACGATATTATATGATGAGAAGTCTCAAATGTATTGGTCCTTGGTCAATCGCGTGACCTTGCCCAATGTGAGGCAGCGAAATATACTAACATTAGTCTGTTCCCGCGACTTGGAGCATTGGCAGATCGTGCGCGATGTGTTAGATTATCAACATAACGGCTGGCCGGAGGACGATAAGCATGTCGGCTTCCAATATGTCGATTGGATTTTCGACGGCGATGACATGTTATTTTTGTCCCGAACGGCATTAAACGGGGCGCACAACTATCATAATGCCAATTATATTACGTTTCACCGCATTGAAAACTTCAGGGCATCAGGCGGTGATTGAACAGCATTGCTTAAATCGCCTCTGTTGGCGCTTTTGCAGCGCGGATGCCGGCATCGGCTGAATGGAGGCGAAACATACATACAACTGGGAGGAGAAGCAAATTGGGGAAAAAGTATGCGATCGGCGTTGATTTCGGCACGCAATCCGGCCGTGCTGTGCTGGTCGATTTGAATGACGGCACTGAAATTGCGGATCACGTGACGCCTTATCGACATCATGTGATCGATGAAATGCTGCCGCAGTCAGATGTGAAGTTGGGACATCATTGGGCTTTGCAGCATCCGCTCGATTATATGGAAGTGCTGAGCAGTTCCATTCCGGAGGTGTTGAAGCAGTCTGGCGTGGACGCGGAAGATGTGATCGGCATCGGCATCGATTTCACTTCATGCACGATGATGCCCGTCAACGATAAAGGAGAACCGCTTTGCACATTGCCTGAGTTGAGAGATCATCCTCACAGCTGGGTGAAATTGTGGAAGCACCATGCTGCCCAAGAAGAAGCGAACAAGATCAACGAAATCGCTGCTGAACGAGGTGAAAAGTGGCTGGCGCGCTACGGCGGCAAGATCTCTTCGGAATGGATGATCCCGAAAATTTGGCAAATTTTGAACGAAGCGCCGGAGATTTACGAAAAAGCGGACATGTTTATTGAAGCTGCCGATTGGGTCGTTTTCAAATTGACAGGCAATGTTGCGCGCAGCAGCTGTACAGCGGGATATAAAGCGTTTTGGCATAAGCGGGACGGGTATCCGAGCAGCGAATTTTTTAAAGCGCTCGATCCTCGTTTAGAACATGTGATGGAAACAAAACTGAGGGGAGAAATTTTCCCGCTTGGCACGAAAGCAGGAGAATTGACAGCCGAAATGGCAGAACTGACAGGACTGGCTCCTGGAACTGCAGTTGCCGTCGCCGTCATTGATGCGCATGCCGGCGTTCCGGGCACCGGCGTCGCCGCGCCGGGCAAACTCGTCATGGCGATGGGCACTTCCTTATGCCACTTGCTGCTTGCGCCGGAAGAAAAAGCTGTGAAAGGGATCGCAGGGGTCGTCGAAGACGGCATTGTGCCGGGTTTTTACGGTTATGAAGCGGGGCAAGCGGCTGTCGGCGACATTTTCGAATGGTATGTGGAAGAAGCGGTGCCTGCGTATGTGAAAGAAGCGGCAGACAAAGAAGGAGTCGGCGTGCACGAGTGGCTGGAAAGAAAAGCATCGCAATTGAAGCCCGGGCAGAGCGGCCTGTTGGCATTGGATTGGTGGAACGGCAACCGTTCCGTGCTGGACGATGCTGATTTAAGCGGGATGATCGTCGGGCTGAATCTGCTGACGAAGCCGGAAGAAATTTATCGTGCATTGCTTGAAGCGACGGCGTTCGGAACGCGCAAGATCATCGACGCCTTCCAATCGAGCGGCTTGGCCGTAGAGGAGTTGTATGCTTGCGGCGGGCTTCCGCAGAAAAACCGGCTCTTGATGCAAATTTATGCCGATGTGACGAACCGGGAAATTAAAGTCGCTGCCTCCAAGCAAACGCCTGCTGTCGGCGCTGCGATGTT
>CALKAN010000435.1 GCA_937983035.1 uncultured Paenibacillaceae bacterium
CGATGTGCTTCTTGCTGTTTGCCATGGTGTTCTTCTTAGCCGGATGTGAAAACGGGGATTCTTCTTCATCTTTGGATCCTTCAAAACAAGAAGCCGAGCCTGGCCTGGCTAATCAAGCGATCGAAGGAACGAAGATCACCTTTTTTTCATCGATGGATGCCGGACAGTTTGCGCAAGTCGTAAAGCAGCCGCTCTTGGAACAATTTCCGGAGATCACCATCGAATTGCTGCCGGGAAGACGCACAGAAGAAATGCTCGACCAATGGGAAACTTCTGCCAAACCCGATCTAGTGCTGGATTTTGTTAACCGGATGGCTCTCTATGAAGATGCGAATGTGTTGGAAGATCTGGAACCTCTAGTGCGCATGCATTCATTTGAAATGGAACAATTGAATCAACAATTAATCCCGCAAAGCAGAGAAGGGGCCTTGCTTGGTTTGCCGTACAACAATTTGACTTACGGGTTGATTTATAACAAAACCGTCTTTGAACAGATGCAAGCAGAACCCCCGTTTGACGGCATCACCTGGGATGAAATGATCGAATTGTCTAAAAAAGTTACCGGAGAAATAAACGGGCAGATGGTGCACGGGTTCCACTTAGGCGATTACACTCCGCTCGCATCACAGTGGTCGACAGACTATTTTGATCCTTTCAACAAGAAAGCCAGTATCAACACCCCTGCGTGGAAAGAAATCGCAGCCGTCATTCAAGGCTTATATGCCGACAATCCGAACACTCTGATTCCTCGTGAACGTTTGTTTCTTTTTGATTTTCAACATTTTAATAACGGCAGATTGGCGATGACGATCATGGAGCCGTTGGCGATGGTGCAAATGAAGCCTGATTGGGACATCGCAGCTTTTCCGACGTTCGCTCAGCATCCGAATATCGGACCGAATTATCAATTGCGTTATTTTCTGGGGATAACGACTGAAAACGAACACGAAGACTTATCATTCGAACTCATCTCTTACTTGTTATCGGACGAATATCAGCTTGAAAACTCAAGAAATGGATGGATCACCGTATTAAACAATACGGATATTCAATCCGCTTACGGCCAAAACATTCCAGAATTCAACGGGAAAAATGTCCAATCGTTGTTTATCAACGAACCCGGACATTTGGCACCAATCATTGATTTGCCGCTTTATCGGGAAGTTTCTTTGCTCGCAAGAGAAGTGATGACAGAGATCGCGCTCGGAGAGAAAGAAATCGATTCCGCACTCGAATATTTGGAAGAAAAAATCAATGCCCTCATTCAACCGTAATCACGATTGGCTGCGATCCCGATAATTTATGATCTCATTTCGCAAGTCATTCATATAAAAATGCAGAATAGCAAAGCAAAGGTTAGAAGCGGCCATTTCGCGCTTCCTGCACCTTTAATGCTATTCTGCATCACTGCATCATACGCTGACGTGTCTTGAAATAACAGTCATATTTATTTTCCAGCAAACGGCCACCAATTCGCTTTGCCAAACAGCCTGATCATGACAGGGATAAACAGCGGCAGCATGAACAGCGCGTACAGGAACAACCCGCAAATGACAATCGCTGCGATTTGCAGCAGAGACAAAACGCCTGAAGGCAGCATCGCCGCAAAGGTGCCTCCCAAAATGACGGCGGCAGAAATAATCACTGTGCCCATATGGCGCATCGCTTCTAATATCCCTTCTTGAGGCGGCAGTTCCCGATATTCTTTGAAACGGTCCATTAAGAAAATGCTGTAATCGACGCCCAAAGCGATCAGCATCACGAAGCCGAAGAAAGGCAGCGCCCATGTTAAGCCGTCATAACCCAGCATGCGAACGAAGATCACTTCCGTTACCGCCATGCTCGTAAAATACGTGGCGATCAGTGACAAAATGAGATAGATCGGCATTACCAGCGAACGAAGCAGCACAATGAGGATCAATGCGATGCCAATCAGCATGAGCACGGCAGTGCGCGAATAATCTTCGGAAGAAATCGTGCGCAAATCTTTGTTCATGCTCGTAACCCCGCCGATTGCAAATTCGGCTTGCGCGAATGCCGTTCCTTGCAATGCCCGAGCGGCTGCTTCTTCAAATCGTTCTATCTGATCGATCGATTCCGTTGCGTACGGATTGCCGGTCAAAATCACTTCCAGCTTCGTCATCGTGCGGTCAGCAGACATATACGCATCGAGCACAGTTTGGAATTCCGGCATGTCAAATGCTTCTTCCGGCACGAACCATCCGCCCGGCTGACTGTCTCCTTCAGAAAACTGCGCTAAATATTGCTGAACGGTGGAAAGTCCGTCTGCGATTTGCCTTAAGCCGGCTGCGCCTTCATCCAGGCCGGCCGTTAACTGCCCCAGTTGATCCCTCACTTCCGCAAAACCGTCCCTTAATTGCCGCTGGCCTGCTGCCAGTTCCGTCATGCCGCCGGCAACTTGAGGCACCCGTTCCGAAATTTGCCCTTGACCGGCCGCTGCTTGATTCAAACCTGCTCTTAATTCAGCCATGCCGTTTGCCAATTCAGCCAGCCCTTGCGCCAGTGCCGCCTGCCCTGCCGCTGCTTGGGCCAGCCCGGCATTCGCTTGCTGCAAGCCGCTGCTCACAACCGCCAACTGACGGTTCAGCTCTTGCAAGCTTTGCACTAATTCAGCGGCGCCCTGTTCCAGCTGAGCCGAACCTGACTGCATCGCAGCAAAAATTTCATCTTCCTGCAATTCAGCATAACGTCCGGCCAAAATGCCGAAGCCAGCAGACAATCTTGCAAGCTGTTCGCGCAATGTTTGCAAATGGTTTGCTATCGTTTCATAGCCCCCTTGCAAACCGCCGATGCCTTCTTCAAGCTGCGCATAGCTGGCCGCGATCGTTTGCAGCGATTCTGCCAATTGCTTCGCACTCGATTCCGCTTGCCGCAACCCTTGCTCCAGCTCGGCTGCTCCAGCCGTGCCGCTGATCAGCCCTTGTTCGATCTGTGCGATCCCTTCGCCGAGCTGCAGCACGCCGGCGCGCAGTTCCTCCATGCCGCTGATCAGCTGATCTGCGCCGCTGACAGCTTCATCCAACTCCGGCGCATGCTCCGCGAGCGATCTGCCGGCTTCAGCCAATCCTTGTTCGATTTGCTCCAAGCCTTCCACTCCTTCTTGCAGCCCGCTCGTTAACAAATCGATCTGTTCGGACACTTGGAATTCTTGCAGCGGTTCACCAGTCGGACGGCTGGCGCTGCGCACGTATTTCACCCCGTCCATTTTGCTTAAATCCGCGCTGATACGCTCAATGAGAGCCAATCCTTCACTGTTGTCAAAGGGGAGGTCAGATTTGAAAACGATCGTTGTCGGCATCGATTCTCCCGGTCCGAAGCTTTCAGCGATCGCCTCAAACCCTTTCACCGAATCGTATCCGCTGCCGATTTCGTCTAAAGAGTTAAAGGAAATGTCTCCTTCATATGCCCAAAGAAAAGGAACAACCAGCACAGCAAGAATCGATAATGCTCCAAGCGGCTGCCTCAGCGAAAACTTGCCGATCGCTTCCCACAAACGGCTCGGCTTATGTTCCAAAGAACCTCTGACCGGCCAAAATATCGCTTTCCCAAATACAGCCATAAAGAAAGGCACGAGCGTTACAAGCGCGAGCAGCAACACGGCCACTCCGACCGCTACCGCCACTGCGGAGCGGTAAAGAGAGAAAGTGGACAACCCGATCGCCGTAAATCCGACCAGCGCCGCCAAGCCTGCCGCAAGCACGGTTTTGCCTGCTGTGCGATACGTCTCCAGCACCGCTTGTTCCTTGTCTCCGCCTGACCGGGCCAGCTCTTCCCTGAAGCGGCTGATCAGCAAAATGCAGTAATCGGTGCCGATGCCGAACATGACCGCGACCATAAACACTTGCGTAAAATTGGACAACGGAAAATTCGCATATTCCGCCAAGAAGGCTGCCACAGATTGGGCCGCTAAATAGCTGATCCCGACGGACAACAGAGGGATCAATGGCGCGATGGCTGAGCGAAACACGATCAAGAGAATGATCAAAATAAAAATAACCGTAATGACTTCTGTCCTTCGCAAACCTTCCTCAGAACTTTTAATGACATCTTCCGTAATGATCCAGTCTCCGGTGTAATAATGCTCCACTGCCAAGCCTGACAACGGGGCGTACAGCGCTTCGATCACTTCTGAAGCAACTCTGCCGCGATGATCCACCGTCACCATGGCCAGCACTGTCTTGCCGTCCTCGGATACGAGCTGTTCCTCCAGCTCCGGCTCATCCAAATGCGTAATCATTTCCGTGATGCCAATGGCCTCTTTTTGCTCTTGCAAAGCAGCGATGCCCTTCTCAATTTCACTCCGATCTTGATCCGTCAAGCCGCCGCCGTTATGAAACACAAGCACAGCAGATGAAGCTGAGCTGTCATTATCGTTGTCTGACGTGCGTTTCATGTCGTTCAGCCATTTTTCAGCAACAGCGAACGAATAATCTTCCGGCACCGTAATCTGCCCCTTTTCCCGCACGAGTTCAGCCATGTTGGGCGCGGTGAACAACAAGAGCGCCACGGCTAATATCCAAGCGGCCGCAACCAGCCATTTCATCTTTAAAATGGTACGCATAAACTCATTTCTCCTCTCCTTCATTCGGCTGCATGAATACTTCCGCCAGTCTTTCATACATTTCAATGAAAAGGAACGCTTCTTCCTCGCTGAAGCGGCGCAAATAGCGGCCCAGCATCTCCTTCATTTCTTCTTCTAACTGAAGCGACAGCTGTTCCCCTTCTTTCGTTAAAGCCAAATAGATGACGCGGCGATCCGATGGATCCGGATGGCGTTCAATCAATCGCTTGTCAACGAGCCGGTTAATAATGGCTGTAATCGAACTTCTGCCAACGAAAAAATGATCCGACAACTCCGATGACGTCACCCGTTTGTTATGCCGAATGTACCGCAAGGTCATAAACTGATCCACCGTCAATTCCGGCGGCATCATTTCCTTCAGCAAATTGTGCAGCCTCTTTTCCACGATAAAATTCGCTTGATCATAACGTCGTATAATTTCAGCCAACACTTCGCTCTTCATGGATGCACCTCGCTTGCAAACTTTTGTCCCATGCGTCGTCCGATGTTTATTCTTTGCAATTGCTGCATATAAATCCATATTTTCTTAAAAAATTCAAGCACCGGAAATAGTTCGATAGACAAACAGTTCAACTATCGAACTATTTTTTCGTGATAAAATCATACCAAAAGTTTAGCAAATTCGTCAATATGAAATGCAATCGCCGAACGTGCGGGTTATTCGCTCAAGGAGAGAAATCTATGAAATTTTTTCAGCATTCGGCTATAATGATATAGTTGCGCAAAATATTTTACATGAACGGAATCGGCGAACATCGAATGAAGGGTGACAGCTTATGTATCCAACTAACACGCTATCGGAAAAATTCAAACTGTTCCTCACCATTTTATGGCCCATTCTCGTCACGCAGATCAGCATGAATATGATGAATCTCGTCGATACGATGATGTCAGGGAGAGCCGGAACGCATGATTTAGCCGGAGTCGCCATCGGCTCCAGCTTATGGCTGCCGATATTAACCGGCATCGGCGGGTTATGGATGGCAGTGACGCCCATGGTCGCGCAAGACTTGGGGAAAAATCAGCTGGACCGCATCCCTCGCCGCGTCATTCAGGCTTTATACTTATCGGTTGTCGTATCGATCCTCGTCATCGCCGCAGGAAGCCAAATCCTCGATCCTGTCTTGCGATTCATGGATCTCGATCCAGAAGTGCAGCACATCGCCAAACATTATTTAATCGGCTTGTCCGTTGGCATCGTGCCTCTGTTTGCTTCAAACGTGCTGCGTTATTTTTTTGATGCGCATGGATATACGCGGATCACGATGCAAATCATGGTTCTCGCACTGCCTGTCAATATTTTCTTGAACTATATTATGATTTTTGGAAAATGGGGCTTTCCGCGCTTAGGCGGCATCGGAGCCGGCTATGCCACGGGCATTACGTATTGGTTTGTGCTCATAGTCAGTGTTTGGATGACATTCCGCGTAGAGGCCGTAAAGAAATATCGCCTGTTTTTAAATTGGATGAAACCGTCTTGGAAAGCATGGAAAGATCAATTATCGATCGGAATTCCGATCGGACTGTCGGTGTTCTTCGAAGCGAGCATTTTTGCAGTCGTCACGCTGATGATGGGGATCCAATTTGATACGATCACGGTTGCCGCGCATCAGTCTGCGATCAGCGTCACGACGTTAATCTTTATGTTCGCGCTCAGCATTTCGATGACGCTGACGATTATGGTCGCCTATGAAGCAGGCGCGGGAAGATTAAAAGACGCGCGTCAATATACGCGATTAGGCGTTGCGGCGGCAATCGGGACGCTGGCATCGTTCTCCATCGCTCTTCTGTTTTTGCGCGAACCGATCATTTCGTTATATACGGAAGAAACAGCCGTCTTGATGATGGGCAAGCAGTTTTTGCTGTTTGCGATTTTCTACCAGCTTTCCGACGCCGTGCAAGCTTCCTTGCAAGGGGTATTGAGAGGGTACAAAGATGGGAATCGGACTGCCCGGGGGCTATATTTTATCTTCCTATACCGCTTTAGGTCCGTTTGGCTACTGGGTCGGCATCACGATTGGCCTGACAAGCGCCGGTACCGGATTCCTGCTGCGCCTCCGCTGGCTGCAAAAGAAGCAATCCGCCGCCCTGCAAGCAGCTTAAGCGCAGCTTGCATCGGCTGTCGCTGTTTCGGTTATGCGTCTTAGCGTCCGGCAAGCGAAACGGAAGCAGCTGATGCAGCTTCGAAAGGGCGGATGCAGCGGCTTTTAGCTTTGCGCATGCTCGCATGGAATTATGCCGTCTGCGAATTCTGAACTTATTTTCGATAATTTTGAAGGGAAGTTCAAAAATAAAGAGGTTATCAGTGGAAAAATCAATAGATTTGAACCTGAATTCAAAAGATTTGATTGACAGTTCAAAAATGATGAAAAAGAAATTCAAAAATATAAAAAAAGGGGGGAATCCCCCCTATATAATTGAACTCAGCTTCAAAACAAGTGAAGAAAACTTCAAAAAGCTTCAATCTGCAACTTTAAATGCATCATAGAACCTTTAAAGAACCTTCATAGAACCTTTAAAGAACCTATTCATCGAACCTTCAAACGCATCAATCATCGCTTCGAACGCACCAACACTAACAGCTGCTTCAAATCTGCCATATGCCATTTCAAACGTATGTATGGCAGCTTTAAAACTTCATCAACAACTTCAAAAACATCAACAACCGTTAAGCATTCGCAGCCGTTTGCGGCTTTTTATTTATTCCTTCAATCACGCTCACGCAATATTTAGCAATTTCGAATCCCGTCTTAGCGACTTGATCGCGCAGGTGGTCCGGCACTTTGGAAAACTCGCCGTGCGTCTCATAAGTAAAATCGCCTTCGTAACCGATTTCTTTCAGCACCGGCAGCACCTCATGCCATTTCACTGTCCCATGGAACGGAAACATATGATAATCTCCAGTTCCATCGTTATCGTTTACATGCAGTGCTTTCAACCGCTTGCCCAATGTGCGCAAAGCAATGCGCTGATCTTTGTACAAATAGTTGCCATGGCCGAAATCCCAGCAAGCTCCGATTCTTTCATCGTTGTATGCGTCGATCAGCTCTGCAAGCTCAGCCGCATGGCTTGAGAAGCGCCGTTTCGTGCGCGGGCCTTCGATCATGTTTTCGAATGCGATGCCTACGCCATGCTTCAGCGCAAGATTAACCGCATCATCATGCATTTTCATATTTTCTTCAATATTCGCTTTCGTATCGAACTCTGTATCCCTGGACTGCGTCGGATGCAACACCGCCCATTTCACGCCGAGTATAGAACTTGCAATCATCGAACGCCTCATCATTTCATGATAACGTTCTTGTTTCTCTAAATCGTAATCCAATAAATGCCCGCCTACAAAAACAGGATGCGATTGGGAAAATTCCACGCCCAGCTGATCCGCCTCTTCCTTCAAATCTTCGATCAGCTCTTGCCAGTTATCCTGAAACAAATCTGTTTTGCCGTTAATCGCTTGACAGAAATTAATATCCATCACGCGGTAACCTACATCATACAACCTTCGCATCGATTCTTTGTAAGAAATATATCCGCCCCCCGGCAGCCCGGCGAACGTATTCGTTGACGTCGACAGTCTCACGGCGCCACCACCATCCTATCCGCATTTTTCGTAAAATTATAGCAGAAGCTCCATAGAATGCGATCACCGAAAAATGCGATATAACGGAATATTTGCACAAATTTGCTAAGTCAAACAGCGCCGTTAACCCATTCATAAAATTGCTCCATTTTTCTGGAAAATGCTCTAAATCAATCCCAACACATGCGCCAGCTGCTCCAGATCGTCCGCTGTTACATCCGCTTTCACGCCTGCTTTCGCTTGCCAAGCGTCAACATTATCCTTCGTTGCAACGCCGGTAAGCACCAGCGCTGTCCGGCATTGAACCGCTTTGCCGCCGGCGATGTCCGTGTCGATGTTATCCCCGATCATCCATACGTCTTCTTTCGGCAAGCCGATTTTCCTTAATGCATAGTCCATCAAAATCGGCGACGGCTTGCCAATGACGACCGGCTTCGTTTGCGTCGCAGTTTCGATCGCCGCGCAGATCGATCCTGATCCCGGCAAAAATCCGTTTTCTGCTGGCAGCAAACGATCTTGATTCGTTGAAACAAACAGAGCCCCGTCAAGGATAAAGCGGACTGCTTTCGTGAGCTTCTCATAATCGAACGTCCTGTCCACGCCTTGCACGACATAATCCGCTTCGTCTTCCGTCAATTCCAATCCCGCTTCCAGCAGCGCCTGCTGCAGCCCTGTACCGCCAATGCAGTACACTCGCTTTCCTTTGCCGTGTTTCATCACATACTCCGCCGCTGCCTGTGATGTGGTGATCACCTGCTCAGGCTCCGCTTCGATGCCGACTTGGCGCATATGCACGCACACCTGCTCCGGCGTGCGCGAAGAATTGTTCGTCAAGTAATAATAAGGAAGCTGTTTCTGCTCCAAAATGTTTATAAAAGCAGCCGCGCTCGGAATCGGCTCGGTCCCTTTGTACATCGTTCCGTCTAAATCGATCAAAAATCCCGGCATAGTATCTCCTCCATGTCTTACTGTTACATTTTCAAGGCTGTCATTTTTTAGTCGTTCATTTTTTCATCAATTTTTCATCGGAATGCCCTGATCATTCCAGCAATTGCGTTCATCGATCAATGAATCCAACCCCTGTTTTTCCTGTCCTGTTAATGCGAAATCACCAGGCTGCAAAAGTCCATGGCAAGAAGCATGAAAGATGTCTTACATGAATCATATCAGATGAGTCTGCATGAAACCAAAAAAAATACACACTTTTTCCAAAAACGGATGATTTCACTAAAACGAACGAACAGCAATATTTGGAACATGCGGCAAAAACGCCGGCAAATCAAACTTTTCGAGAAATTGGCTGATATTGCTAACGCTGCCGCGCTTTCTATTATGTATAATGAGTACAAATTCACATACATAGGAGGCTTCATTTGAAGATGGAAAGAAAAATTCCGACCAAAGATGAGTTAAGCCAAATTTTGAAACAAATTAAAGAAACATACGAAAAGGAAAATAAGAAAGAAAAAGAGAATGTGCGCTGAATAAATTTCAGCGTCAATCTTGAAACTGCGTGAAAGGGGTTGCAAAGATTTCGGACAGAAACTTCAACCCCCTTCTCGACTGCTCATTTGAAACGATGTGAAACAAACGAGCGCTGCTTTGCTAAGCATATGATGTAACTTCATGGTGCTGCAAATTTCCAGAAATTTTCGCGATTTTTAATAACATCCGACAAGTGCGATCCGATCACTTTTCACTGATGCTGTTTGAAATTCCGGCTGCTGTTTTATGCAATGCAAAAAATGACATTCAAACTCCTTATTAGACTGAGCAGATCTCTTGCGCAGACACCATTCTATGTATTCAACGAATATATTGGTAATATTTCTTCTCGAGAAATTCTTGCAAAATCGTTTGATGGCTGTTGACAATTCGATCTGGAAACTCGTTCGGATGAAAGAATTTAAAATCCAGCGACTCTTCTGCATCGATGCGCAGTTCACCGCTGTAATCCTGCGTGTAAAAAGCGATCGTCACCGCATAAAACTCATCCCCGTTCGGCGCACGCAAAAATTGTCCCGGACCTGAATACACATTGATTAAATGCAGCTCGCCGATCGTCAAATTCGTTTCCTCGCATACTTCCCGCTTTGCCGTCTCTTCCACGGATTCTCCCAGTTCCATCAGTCCCCCGGGTATTGCCCACGCGCCTTCCGGATGCTTTCTTTGCTGCAGCAAAATTTTGCCCTCTTCATTCACGATCACTGCAACCGCTCCTACTAATATCAATGGCCGGTGTCCAACTAACGCTCGAATTTCCTCTACATATCCCAATCCGTAATCCTCCATTCTCAATGTTCATATTCGCACAAAAGCATCATATGCGCTTCTTCTTCAGACATCGAAAATCAAATGTAAAAGACTCCCGCTGCACCTATTGCGCCGTATAAAGTCGACCCGCTGTTAAAAGGCATGGCGGCATACCGTGCAATCCCTTTGCAAATGTTATGAAAACGCACGTTCGCGCGCTGCTCGATTCACGCCAATCAAAGGATATTTCCAGCGGCTGTTTCCGGAAATGATTAGCGTTTGTTCAGCATCTGGCACCTGTCATTCTCCAAGAAGAAGCTCTTTTAATTGTTGAACCGAATGTACAAAATAAGTCGGGCCGGCTGCTTGCAGCTCGTCCGCAGTGCCGTAGCCGTAACCGACCGCAATCGAATCGATCCCATTTTTTTGCGCGCCGATAATATCAAATTTTCTATCGCCGATCATTACTGTCTTTTCTTTGTCTATTTTTTTCACGTCAAAAATGTGCTGAATAATTTCAGCTTTATCCGTGCGCCTGCCGTCCAAATGACTGCCGCATACATATTCAAAATAATGATCGATTTCAAAATAAGCCAAAATTTTCTCCGCAAAAAAAGTCGGTTTCGATGTCGCCAGCATGATGCGGCATTTTTTCTCAATCAGCCTGTCCAGCAGCTCTTTGATCCCATCGTACAGTTCATTTTCATACATGCCGCGTTCGGAAAAATACTCCCGGTAATGCTCCACGGCTTCATACGCTTTTTTCTCATTAAAACCGTAAAACTCCATGAACGAATCTGCCAGCGGCGGCCCGATAAAAGGTTCAAGCCGATCCAAATCTTCTTCCACGATTCCGTACTTCTTCAACGCATGCTGAATCGACTTCGTAATCCCAACCTTAGGATCCGTCAATGTGCCGTCCAAATCAAATAACAACGTTTGGTATCGCATCATCTTACCTGCTTTCTTCGTTAATCGTCTGTAAAAATGAATCATCCACAAGCAATCAACAAGCAACTTTATTATGCAACGAATGGAATGAATGCGCAAACCCATCTTCTTTTGTCATCATAAATGACTTTCTTTTTCGTTTAGCAGATAAAATCACATACGAGGCCGCTCCCTTCACAGCAGTTGATTGAATGTTCAAAAATGTTGAACCAAAGTTCCATTATTAAAAAAAATACCCGTCCGGCTGCTCCGCACGGTACCTGGCGAAGCCGCTCCAAGACGGGTCAACTTCCAATGTATGAATTCACAGATTGCGTACTGCGGATTTTTAAAGGCTGCAACTTACTTTACATGCTGCGACTAGTCTCACATGCTTCCGCCTGCATTCACAGCCTCGGCAATCGCGCGGTTGATCTGCTCCCGCTTCTTCAAGAGCCATTCCGCTTCCGTCGGATAGCGGTCGAACGTCAGCTTTTCTTCCAAATCGCCTTCGATCAGTTCCAACGCTTTCTCTTTGCCGGCCAAGCTTTCGAGCAGCTGCAGCGCACGCAAATCTTGCAATGCCTCATAGAACACTTCCATCCGAATCGACTCGATCGGTCCGTCTTCTCCTGGATACACGAGGAACGGGTCGCCGGACGGGAAAGCGCCGCCTGCATCGGTCACTTTAAACGGATCGATCGCTTTCAAAGAAAACTGCGTAAACCAGAAATTGTAGCCCCAATGCAAAAATCCGACAATATCGAATTTAAACAGCTGCATGCCGATAATCCGATTGCGCGCTGATGGGAATGCAAAGAAACGGTTGGACACTTTCTGAAACTGAGATACGCAATAATACGTCCACAAGTTCGGCACATTTTCAGCGATGAAATCATCAATATGGTTGTTGGCCGGAATCGGATTGCGAACCAACCCTTGACGATAAAACTCCACACTGGACAAAGCGTCCATAATTGTAAATCCTTCCAAGTGATGAACGACCGCTTCTTTCGCCGCACGGTAAGATTCCAGATGCTCCAATCTCGGCTCATCCGACACATGGAAGAACACGTTGTTCTCTAACCCTTTATTTTTCACGTACTTTACGATTTCCGGCAAAAACTGATCCAAGAAATTACGGTATTGTTCGCCGGCCGCATCGGTTTCCCATCCGAAAATGCGCTTTTCCACGCCATCTTCAACGGCCATGATCTTCGGTGCATGGGCTGCGCCCCACTGCGTAAACAAATGCGACATTTCGAAATTTTGAATGCCTTTCGACTGGCAAAGCTCAATCCACCGGTCCAACTTATCGAAGCCGAACGTGTAACGATCACCGTTTTTCACTACATCGACGAGTTGAACCGTCGGGCGCTCCCCGCCTACTGCCGTATCCAGCGGCGGCGTAAACAGCGGAGTCAAGATCGTATTGATGCCGTGCTTCACGGCTGTTTCCACATATTGTTCAATCCTCCGCCAATGCTCCTCGCTGAACACTTCTACATTATAATAGACGGCCAAGCAGTCCGTATGGAACCATTCGGTATGGATCAGCTTTTGCGGCGGCAATTTTGCGTTGATCACTTCCAACTGGAACGTTTCGGTCGCAAGATGCTCTCCGGATTCCATTTCAAAATGAACACGGATGTCATATTTTCCAGCCGGAACATCTTCCCCGATTTCCGCGGTTACCCACACTGCGCGCCATTGATCCGGCAACAAGCGAAAAGCCTCCCCTTCCGCAATCGGATAAAGCGGGTCCGGATACAATCCCGGCTTGTCGCGAAGCAAGTTGTCCACTTCGCCTTTGCCGCGCTGAATCGGATATTCGGACGGCGACAGTCCAACTCGGCGAACAAAAACCGGGCTTGGCAGGTCTGATTCTGCACGCACTCTAATATAGCCGTGCCTGGCTTCCGTATGATAGGCGACTTGGAACGAATACACTTCTCCTTTCAATGCGGAAGCCTGCTTAAATTCCGGCGCTTTCAGCGGTTCATCCGCAAACACTTTTTCAAGTGAACTAATGCAGCGAACAGTAAAATCGAGTCCAGTATTCATCCTTATGTTCCTCCTCCTGCTACTAATGAAGCATAAACCATGAAATATGAACGATGCATGAACGATGAAGCATGAACGATGAAGTTTGAATGATGCATTGCCATGAATGATGAATAATGCATTACCATGAATGATGAATGATGCATAAAAGCATGAACGATATTTTAACTATGCTTAAACGCCCAGCTTGCGCTGCCGATGATCCCGGCATCATCGATATGTTCTGCCGTTTTCACTTTCAGGCGCTCGCTGTAATCGGGCAAAATATTTTTCATCAGCGATTCCCGCACAGAAGCGAGCAGCCTCTCACCTGCCAATGCCGCGCCGCCGCCAATGATGATGACGTCTGGACTGAGCAGCGGAACAACATAAGAAAAAGCTCTTCCCAGCAGCTCCCCTGTCCGATTCATAATGGACACCGCAACTTCGTCTCCGGCATCGTATGCTTTGGACACGTCCGCGGCTGTAATTTGATCCGGATCGTCATAATACGTCGCGAGAATCGTCTCTTTCCCGGCATGAACTGCTTCTTTCGCTTGACGAGCAATGCCGGTCGCCGATACGACCGTTTCCAAACAACCGGTCAAGCCGCAATTGCAAGCATAGTCCACGCCGTCAACAGGAATATGCCCCATTTCGCCGGCTAATCCGCCGCCGCCGACAAACAGTTCTCCTTTCGTCACAAATGCAGCAGCCATGCCTGTCCCCAGCGTCACGCCCAGGACGTAGTCGTTGTTCTTGCCTGCGCCGTGAACCGCCTCGCCGTAAATGTACATGCGCACGTCATTGTTCAGCACTGTGGGCAAGTTTGTCAACGCTGTCAATTTGTCTGCTAAAGGATAATGATGAAAATGCAAATTCGTTGCCTTAATGCTGATGCCTTTCTCCGTGTCAATGAGCCCCGGCATGCCGATGCCCGCTCCAACCAGCTCATCTTTGGAAATCCCGGTCTCCTCGAGCCCTTGACGGATCGTTGCCGCAATCGTCTGCACAACACGCTCATTGCCTTTTTCCGGCTCTGTCGGCACTTTCGTTTTCCATTTCAACTCGCCGTTTCTCGTGATCAGACCTGTCACGATGTTCGTGCCCCCGACATCGACGCCGAACGCATAATTGCCCATCGCCTTTGCCTCCCATCCTGTTCAGTTTTGCACCTTCAATTTGAAGCGCGCCCAAAATCATTTGCATAGGATGTTCCATCGAAACTCAAAAACTATTGTGATTGCCGATAAAGTTCAAACCATTGCATGAAATCTGCTGTTTTGATGATTTCCATCGTCTTAATTACAAATATATTTCAACATCTCGAAAAAATCAATCTATTTTTGATAAAAATAATCAATATTTTGATTGAAAAAATCATTTGTATTCGTTATATTTAAACTAATCATAGAAAGGAGCAGATGATAAATGACTGAATATGGAAAATTGACTTATCCTGAAATATCCGAGCAGAACGAAGCGCTGCAAGCGGCGTGGGAGGAACTGAACAAACAACTTGAATGGGTTAACGGCTATTTTGCCAATCCTGCTTACAAAGAAGTAATTTTCATCGGATCAGGATCGTCCTATTATCAGGCGCAAATTATGGCGTCCGCTTTTCGAAAATGGCTGGGCCGGTCTGCGATCGCCATGCCGTCATCTGAAATTATGCTGTTCCGGGAAAATGTTTCTTCTTCTCCAGACAAAAAGCTGCTCGTCGGCGTCTCACGTTCCGGTGAATCCAGCGAAGTCATTCTTGCGTTGGAATCCGTCAAATCGCTGCCGGAATGGGACATTTGCGGCGTAACGTGCCACGCAGACAGCAAAATGGCGCAAATTTCGCCTTGCTTAGTTTCTCCGAAAGGCGCGGAAAAGAGCACGGTCATGACCAAATCATTCAGCAGCATGACGTACATGATTCTGGCCGCGATCGCACTCGCAAGCAGCAATGAAGAATATAAGAAGCAAGTGGAAGCGGCTTTGTCAGCGCAAGCTCCCGTAGTAAAAGCAGCAGATGCGTTTGCCAAATCGTTCGTCGATCAGCATGATGTTTTTGTGAATTACATTTACTTAGGCATGGGACCGCTGTTCGGAGTTGCGGAAGAGGCAGGCTTGAAAATTAAAGAAATGGCGAACGTATGGACAGAGAGCTACGGCACGCTGGAGTTTCGCCATGGACCGAAATCGATCATCGTGGACGGATCTCTCGTTATTTTGCTCTTGTCTGAAGCCGCGCGCGCGCACGAGCTGAAAGTCGGACAAGAAATGCAAGGCTATGGAGCCAAAGTGCTCGTCGTCACGACGGAAAAAGGCGAAGACACCGCTTTTGCAGACTATGTATTTGAAATTGGAGGCAAAGATCTCAGCGATGACGCACGCTCTGTGCTCTGCTTGCCGCTGCTGCAATATCTCGGATTTTACACGGCATTGAAAAAAGGCGTGAATCCGGACCAGCCGCGCAATTTAACCCAAGTCGTGAAAATCGACTAAAATAAGAAAGAGACAAAACAAAAGAAACGGATGGATGAACATTGGCCCCCAAACGGACAAAAGCAGAAATCAGGCAGGAGAAACTGCTGGAACTGTTAAAACAGCACAAACAACTCAGCGTGCGGGAAATGCTGAGCCGCTTGGATTGCTCGGAAGCGACCGTCCGCCGCGATCTCGATGCATTGGCCGAAACCGGTCAAATCATTCGCACGATCGGCGGAGCCCGCTACAACGATCCGCTCCCAGGGATCAGTTTTCACTCGAAAGAACGATTTAAATGGGAAGAAAAAGAGTGGATCGCTGACAAGGCCAGCGCGCTGGTCAATCCTGGAGACGTGATCGGTCTGACCGGCGGCACAACGACGTTCTTAATTGCGAGAGCTGTAAAATCGTTGAATGATTTAACCGTCGTCACGAATGCGGTCAACATCGCGATGGAGCTGGCCGAAAACAACAGCATTCAAGTTGTGCTTACCGGCGGGGTCATGAACAACCGAACGTTTGAACTTGCGGGGCCGCTGGCAGAAGAAAAGCTGAATCAGCTGTACATCGGCAAAATGTTTATAGGCATTGACGGCATCCATGCTGAAGCAGGACTGTCCACGCATTCCGAGTTGGAAGCGAGGATGGCGAAAATGATGATGAAACGATCCGAGCAAACAATCGCCGTATTTGACGATTCCAAAATTGACAAATGTTCATTGTTTCCGATCAGCCCTCTGTCTGCCGTCGATGCCGTCGTTTGCAACAAGCCTCTGTCGGAACAGCTGACCGCTGCATGCAAGCAGCTGAACATTGACATTTATTACTAACACAGGAGGTATAGTTATGCCATTAGTTTCATCCACGCCTTTGCTGCAAGCCGCGCGAGAAGGAGGATATTGCATCGGCGCGTTTAACGTCCATACGCTGGAAATGCTGCAAGCTGTCGTCGAAGCGGCAGAAGAGATGAATTCGCCGTTAATCATTCAGTCGACGGTCGGCACGGTCAACCATCTCGGGGCAGATTATATCGCCGCTGCGGCGAAGACAGCAGCAGAGCGCAGCCGCATTCCGATTGCGCTGCATTTGGACCATTGCACCGATTTTGATCTGATCGTCAAATGCATTCGCGCAGGCTACACGTCCGTCATGATCGATGCTTCCCAATTTCTGTTTGAACAAAACGTTGCGATGACGAAAAAAGTCGTCGAGGTCGCTCGCGCAGCCGGCGTAAACGTCGAAGCCGAACTCGGCCGAGTCGGCGGCGTGGAAGATGACATCGTCGTAGACGATGCGGACGCCATGCTTGCAGACCCAGACGAATGCGCACAATTCGTGGAACTGACGGGCGTCGATACGCTCGCCCCTGCGATTGGAACCGCGCACGGCATTTACAAAGGCGATCCGAACATCGACTTTGCCCGCATTGAGAAGATCGCACGCAAAGTTTCGGTCCCGCTCGTATTGCACGGCGGTTCCGGCATTCCGGAAGAACAAGTCCGCCGCTGCATCTCCCTCGGCATGGCCAAAATGAA
>CALKAN010000436.1 GCA_937983035.1 uncultured Paenibacillaceae bacterium
GCTCTTCCGATCTTACATCGAAGTGGAGGACATTACGCCCGTTCAATACCCGGCGGACGATACGTCTGCGGAATGGAAGACAACGCATTTTGATTATCATGCGTATGACGAAAATTTATTAAAATTGGACATTCTCGGTCACGATGATCCGACGATGATGCGGATGCTGCATGACATCACTGGAGTGGACCCGACGACGATTCCGATGAATGATCCAAAGGTGATGAGCGTGTTTAACTCGACCGAAGCGCTCGGGGTTACGGAAGAACAAATCCGCACTCCGGTCGGGACGTACGGCATCCCGGAAATGGGCACGAAATTCGTCAGACAGATGCTGCATGAAACGAAGCCGTCCAGTTTTGCCGACTTGCTGCAAATTTCCGGATTGTCTCACGGCACCGGCGTATGGGTCGGCAATGCGCAGGAACTGATTCGCAACGGCACTTGCACGATCAAGACCGTCATCGGATGCCGGGATGACATTATGATTTATTTGATTTACAACGGCTTGGAAGCATCTTTGGCATTCCAAATTACAGAGAGCGTGCGAAAAGGAAGAGGCTTGAAAGAGGAATGGATCGAGATCATGAAAGAACACAACATTCCGCAATGGTATATTGAATCGTGCCAAAAAATCGAGTATATGTTCCCGAAGGCGCACGCGGCAGCATATGTCATCTTTGCCGTTCGTACCGTGTACTATAAGCTGTATCATCCGATTGCATTCTATGCCGCTTATTTTTCAGTCAGAGCAGAGGAATTTGACGTGGACATCTTTTGTCAAGGTTACGATGCGATCTATAAAAAGCTCGATGAGATCGAAGCGAAAGGATTTGACGCTTCGCCTAAGGAAAAAAGCATGGTGCCCATTTTGGAGATGGGCCTTGAAATGACCGCGCGCGGATTTTCCTTTAAAGGAATTGACTTGTATCGTTCTGCGGCGGACAAATTCAAGATCGACGGCGACAGCCTGATCCCGCCGTTTTCCGCGATTCCGGGCATCGGATTGAATGCGGCAAGAAACATCGTTGCTGCGAGAGAAGAGGCAGAATTTATCTCGATCGAAGATTTTCAACGTAGAAGCAAGGCTTCGAAGACCGTTGTCGATACGCTGGCATCGATGGGCTGTTTTCGCGGGCTGCCGGAATCCAATCAGCTTGCCTTGTTTTGATGCTCTTGTATTAGAAGGAAGCATATGGTATAATCACATTGGTGAACATTGCAAAGTGATAGGTATTCGGTACCGAAAGAGTGGGGAATCCCCACTCTTTCCATTTTGTTAAGAACTTCTAAACAAATCATTGACAGCGGCTTATTGGCTGAAATCTGCTTTTTCAGCGATCAGCCTCGGCTCTGAACATATAAACAATGCAAAAGTGAGGTCGAATGCAAGTGGCTAATCCGGTGAAGCAAATAGTGCAAGATTTGGTTCAACCTTATCTGGATGAACATGGATTTGAACTTGTGGACATTGAATATACAAAAGAAGGCAAAAATCGTTATTTACGCGTGTTTGTTGACAAAGAGGGCGGCATTGATTTGGAAGATTGCAGCCGAATATCCGAATATCTATCCAAAAAGCTGGACGAAGCGGATCCGATCCGGGACGCTTATTTCTTGGAAGTTTCATCGCCTGGCGCAGAAAGACCGTTGAAGGAACCGAAAGACTTTCTGAAAGCTGTCGGCAAGAATGTATATATTACAACCTATGAGCCTATAGAAGGCGCCAAAGAGTTCGAAGGCGAATTGACTTCTTACGATGAAGAGCATTTAACGGTGCGCGACGGCAACAAAGAAGTGCAAATTCCTGTTCCGAAGGTGGCCAGCGCAAGATTGGCGGTCATTCTTTAGCGAACATGGTGAAAGGGGGATTTAGATCTCAATGAATATTGATTTTATTGAAGCGTTGGAAGAGATTGAAAAGGAAAAAGGCATCGACAAAGATACGCTGATCGATGCGATTGAAGCAGCTTTAATATCCAGCTATAAGCGGAATTTCAATACTGCGCAAAACGTGCGCGTCGATATTAACCGCACGACAGGCATCATTAAAGTATTTGCGAGGAAAACGGTCGTCGAAGAAGTGCTGGATCCGCGGATGGAAATTACGCTTGACGCGGCGCGCTCCATTAATCCGAATTATTATTTTGGCGATATCGTGGAAATTGAAGTGACGCCCCGCGATTTCGGCCGGATTGCAGCGCAAACGGCAAAGCAAGTCGTTACCCAGCGCATACGCGAAGCTGAAAGAGGCTTGATCTATAACGAATATGTGGATAAGGAAGAAGACATTATTACTGGGATCGTTCAGCGGTCAGACCAGCGCAATTACTATGTTGATCTGGGCAAGGTTGAGGCTGTGCTGCCGATGAATGAAGTGATGCCGACCGAGCAGTTTAAGCACGGAGATCGAATTAAAACATATATTACGAAAGTAGAAAACACAACCAAAGGGCCGCAAATTATGTTGTCGCGCACGCATCCTGGTTTGCTGAAGCGCCTGTTTGAATTGGAAGTGCCCGAAATTTACGACGGTTTGGTAGAAATCCGTTCCGTAGCGAGAGAAGCCGGCTTTCGCTCTAAGATTGCCGTTTATTCCAATGACCCGGAAGTCGATCCCGTAGGTTCTTGCGTCGGACCGAAAGGAATGCGCGTACAGACGATTGTCACGGAGTTGAAGGGAGAAAAAATCGATATTGTCCGATATTCGGACGATGTGAAAGCATATGTGGCCAATGCGCTCAGCCCTTCAAAAGTCATTGATGTAGAAGTGTTTGAAGAAGAGAAGATGTGCCGTGTCATCGTTCCGGATTATCAACTGTCGCTGGCGATCGGCATCAAAGGGCAGAATGCCCGTTTGGCTGCCAAATTAACGGGGTGGAAAATTGACATCAAGAGCGAATCGCAAGCAGAAGAAGAGTTCGGCCGTTCGGATGATGCTTCGGAAGAAATGCCCCAAGATTCGATCAGCATTGATTAATTCAGTCTATTGTCATGAGGTGATCACGTGCAAAGAAAGCGAAAAATACCGCTGAGAAAATGTGTGGCTTGCCAGGAAATGAAACCGAAAAGAGATCTTGTGCGAATTGTAAAGACGCCGGAAGATGAAGTGATGATTGATTTGACTGGCAAAAAGTCAGGCCGCGGCGCTTATTTGTGCGGAGATGTGAAATGTTTTCAAACAGCGAAAAAAAATCGTTCCTTGGATCGCGCGCTGAAGCATGCTGTGCAGGAAGAAATTTATGACCAATTGGAACAAGATTTTATCAAACGTTCGCTGTGAGGCGGTTTTATGTCTAAAAATAAAAAACATGAAGTTTACGCGAAGTTATGGTCTTCCATTGGTCTTTGCATGCGCGCGGGAAAGTGCATTTCTGGCGAAGAGCTTGTGTTGAAAGCTGTTCGGAGCGGAAAGGCTGAACTGGTCATCGTTGCATCGGACGCATCTGCGAATACAGTCAAGAAATTTCAAGATAAATGCCGCTTTTATAAAGTAAATTTCTTGCAAATTGGCACTAGAGAAGAAATTGGGCGAAGTATCGGGAAAAGGGACCGAGTCGTCATCGCGATCACCGATTCCGGATTTGCGGAAATGATTCGGAAACACTCGGAAAACCTTAGTGAGGTGAAGGATATTGAGTAAAGAAAAAATTAGAGTCTATGAATATGCGAAATCGCTGAATATGAGCAGCAGGGAAATCATCGCCATATTAAAAAAATGCGATGTTCCCGTTAATAATCATATGAGCGTCATCGATCAAGAAGCCATTGCCAAAGTGGAGGCTTATTTTAAAGACGTGCGCGAGAACGCCGCTGCGAAAATGGAGAAAGCGGAAGTATCGAGCAGCAAAGCTGCGTCCGCAGTGCAAACGCCGAAATCCAGCGGACAGGCTAAGTCAAACAATAAGACGGCGCAAAATCAGCGTTCGCAGCAAGAGCAAGCGAGAACGAATCGGCCGAAGAACGAAGAGAAAGCCGCTTCGCCGGCTTCAGCAACGAGCGGTTTTGAGTATGATGATGACAAGACGGAAACGCTCGGCAAAACAAAAAGGAAAACGAAATCGAATTTGCGCCGATTTGATGACAATAAGACGAGTGCTTTGAAAAAGCGCGGCGATAAAAACAAGCGAAATCAAGGCAAAGGCCGCAATCAACCCGAACGCAGCGCCAAAAAAATCGACAACACGCCAAAGAAAATTATCGTAAGAGGTCCGATGACGGTTGGTGAATTTGCCAAACTGCTGCACAAGGATGTGTCTGAGGTCATCAAGAAGCTGATGATGCTCGGCGTGATGGCTGCGATCAATCAAGAAATTGACTTGGATACGATTCAACTGGTCGCAGAAGATTATAAGATTGAAGTCGATTTGAAAATACCTGTAGACGAAGACAATTTTGAAGAAATTGAAGAACAAGATGATGAGAAAGATCTGGTCGAGCGTCCGCCGGTTGTAACGATTATGGGCCATGTCGACCATGGAAAAACGACGCTGCTGGATGCGATCCGGAACTCCAGAGTGACGGCCGGCGAAGCAGGAGGCATTACGCAGCAAATCGGTGCTTATCAAGTAGAAGTGAACGGAAAGAAAATTACGTTTCTTGACACGCCGGGACACGAAGCTTTTACGACGATGCGCGCAAGAGGTTCGAAAGTAACCGATATTACGGTGCTTGTCGTAGCTGCGGATGACGGCGTGATGCCGCAAACAGTTGAAGCGATCAATCATGCGAAAGCAGCTAATGTGCCGATCATCGTCGCGGTAAACAAAATTGACAAACCGGAGGCAAATCCGGAAAGAATCAGACAAGAATTGATGGAATATGAATTGGTGCCCGAAGATTGGGGCGGCGATACGATTTACGTCCATGTTTCCGCATTGCACCATACTGGATTGGATGAAGTGCTTGAAATGATCTTGCTCGTTGCGGAAGTGGAAGAGCTGAAAGCAAATCCGAACAAACGTGCCCGCGGAACCGTGCTCGAAGCTGAACTGGATAAGAACCTTGGTCCGGTGGCCCGCGTCTTGATTCAAAACGGCACGTTAAAGATCGGTCATGCGTTTGTCGCAGGAGACTGCTTCGGCAGAGTGCGGGCAATGGTTAATGACAAAGGCAAGCGGGTCAAAGAAGCAGGTCCGTCTACGCCGGTTGAAATTACGGGACTTTCAGAAGTGCCGCAAGCCGGAGATCCGTTTATGGTGTTTGAAGATGAGCGCAAAGCGAGGGCGATTGCAGAACGCCGCCGAGCCAGTCATCGTCAAGACGAGCTGGGCGTGCAGAACCGCATCACGCTGGACGATCTGTACAAACACATTCAAGAAGGCGAGATGAAAGATCTCAACGTCATTTTGAAGGCGGACACGCAAGGTTCGCTGGAAGCATTAAGAGGCGCGCTCGAGAAAATTGACGTAGAAGGCGTCAGGGTGAAATCAATTCATAACGGCGTAGGGGCCATTTCAGAATCTGATATTATTTTGGCCTCGGCATCGAATGCGATTGTCATCGGCTTTAATGTCCGCCCGGACGCGAGGGCATCCGTTTTGGCGGAGCAAGAAAAAGTAGATATTCGTTTGCACCGCGTCATCTATGCCGCGACGGAAGAAATGGAAGCAGCCATGAAAGGTTTGTTGGAGCCGGAATATGAGGAAGTAGTTACCGGACAAGCGGAAGTGCGGGAAATTTTCAAAATCAGCCGAGTCGGCACAATTGCCGGATGCATGGTCATTTCTGGAAAGATGGTTCGGAACGCGAAAGTTCGCTTAATCAGAGAAGGCGTCGTTGTGTTTGAGGGCGAGATGGATTCGCTCAAACGATTTAAAGATGATGTCAGAGAAGTAAACCAAGGATACGAATGCGGAATATCTCTCGTTAATTTTAATGATATTAAAGAGGGAGATATTATCGAGGCTTATGTCATGGAAGCCGTTGAGAGGTGAGTCGCATGTCTAAAATCAGAGCAGAAAGAGTCGGAGAGCAAATCAAAAAAGAATTAAGCCTGTTGTTTCAAAACGAATTGAAAGATCCCCGGATCGGGTTTGTTACGGTGACCGCAGTGGAGGCTTCCGGTGATTTGTCTCAAGCGAAAGTGTATCTTAGTGTTTTAGGAAACGAGGAGCAGAAGGAAGAGACTTTAGCGGCTTTGGCAAAAGCAAAAGGATTTTTGCGCAGCGAGCTCGGGAAAAGAATTCGGCTGCGGCATACTCCCGAACTGATCTTTAAGTTCGACTCTTCGATCGATTACGGCAATCGCATCGAAACATTGCTGAGAGAATTAAACAGCGGAGGAGATCGGTCATGACTACGGCTCCTTCAGATTATACCGGGCAGCTGGAAGCGGCGGCCCGGTTTATCCATGAGCAGGATCATTTTTTAGTTTTAGCCCATGTGTTTCCTGACGGCGATGCGTTTGGCTCCACATATGCGATGGGGCACATATTGCATCAATTGAACAAATCATTTGTGTTAGCGAATGAAGATGAGATGCCGCAAAAATTTGCTTATTTGCATGATGAATTTCCGCTGGTTCGGGCAGATTCCATTCAAGACATTCCGCAAAATGTCATTTGTCTCGATTGCGCGGATTTTTCCCGGCTTGGAGCGATATCGCAAAGACTGCCCGAACATTGCAACTTGCTGAATATTGATCATCATCCAACGAACGACCATTACGGCGACGTTCCATTAATTCGCACAGATGCGTCTGCCACGGCGGAAATCATCTACGATTTAGTCGAACATATGCAAATGCCGTGGTCAAAGCCGCTGGCCACTGCCGTATATACGGGCATGCTTACGGACACCGGAGGCTTCCGATATGCCAACACTACTCCGGCATTGCTGCATAAAGCTTCGACATTGCTGCAGTATGGCGTGGAAGCCAATAAACTGGCCTACGAATTGCTGGAAAAGAGAAGCAAAGCGCATATTGAGCTGCTGAAGCGCTCTTTGCCAACGCTTGCATTTGAACAAGAAGGAAGCATTTGCTGGATGATCGTCCGTGCAAAAGATATGCAGGAAACAAAGGCGAATCCGGAAGATCTCGACGGCTTGATTCAATATCCGCGCAATATCGAAGGGGTGGAAGTCGGGATTTTATTCAAACAGATGGATGATGAAACCGTGAAGGTGAGTTTGCGCTCTGCTGATCGGGTGAACGTATCCGCAGTTGCTGCCCGGTTAGGCGGAGGCGGCCATCGAAATGCTTCCGGCGTGACGATGCATGGTTCGCTGGATGACATTGTGGAGCAAGTGATTGCAGAATTAAAGCGAGAGTTCTAACGCCAGGAGGAGATAAATTGCAAATGGAAGGTATCTTGCCCATTTGGAAACCGGCTGGACTCACTTCTCATGATGTCGTCGCCCGCGTGAGAAGATTGCTCCGGATTAAACGAGTCGGGCATGCCGGGACGCTTGATCCGATGGTAACCGGCGTGCTGCCGATTGCCATTGGCAGAGCTGCTCGCGCCATCGAGTACATTCAGGAAATGCCGAAATCATATGAAGCTGTTCTTCGTTTCGGAATTGCGACCGATACGGAAGATTTGACGGGGAATGTCATTGAACGGGCAGAGCGGATTTCGCTCAGCCGGGAACAAGTAGAAGCGGCATTGCAGCCATTTAGAGGGAAAATTAAGCAAATCCCGCCGATGTATTCTTCGGTCAAAAAAGATGGGAAGCGGCTGTATGAATTGGCAAGACAAGGGATTACCGTGGAGAGAGAAGCGAGGGAAGTGGAAATTTACAAACTGGACTTGATCGCGTTCAGTCCTTCGCATGAGGCGCCTGAAGCACGCTTGACGGTCACCTGTTCAAAGGGCACTTATATACGCACCTTGTGCAAAGACATCGGAGCCGCGCTCGGCGTGCCTTCGGTCATGGCCCGTTTAGTGCGAACGGCTTCAGGCCCTTTTACAGGCGAAGATTGCATCACTTTGGAAGAGGCGGAGCAGCTGTTCTCCGCACAAGCACTGGAAGAAAAGATCGTTCCTGTCGATCAAGCCGTTCAGCACTTTCCTGCAGTTACGCTGCCGGAGCAAGCAGAGAAAAAAGCGTTAAACGGCAGCAAACTAGACAGCCCTGTCCCTCCTCCATCCACGAATGGGAAAACGGCTTATGTTCGCGTTTATTTGCCGTCCGGCCGGTTCATCGGAATATACGCGCATGATCCGGATCATCAGCAGTTAGTGCCGCATAAATTGTTCATCTGACTTTACATAGAAACGCAGGTGTTGTTTTCATGACTACGCATTATCTATCTTACGGCGGCAAGTTGCCGAATCATGAAGCTAAATATGCTGCAGCCATCGGAGATTTTGACGGAGTGCATTTAGGCCACCGGCAAGTGATTGGCCGTGCGGTCCAGCTTGCCGATCAAAAAGGCTTGAAATCTGCCGTGATGACTTTTTGCCCGCATCCGCGGGAAGTGCTCGGGCATAAGCAATATTCGAGGTCGCTTGCGCCTTTCTCTAAAAAGTCGCAGCTGTTGAAACAGCTTGGCGTAGACGACATATGGGCGGTTCGCTTTGACGAGGAATTTTCGAAAGTAGAACCTGAGCAGTTTTTTGAGAACATGCTGGCACTTCTAAATATCGATACGATTGTTGTCGGATTTGATTTTACGTTTGGGCACCGCGGCAGGGGCACGCCTGATTTGTTAAAAGAGCTGGGAAAGGGCAATATAAATGTAGAAGTAGTTCCCCCGTACAAAATCGACGGCGAAAAAGTAAGCAGCACATGCATTCGCGAACTGCTGCTTGAAGGTGAAGTGGAGCTGGCAAACAAATATTTGGGCAGGCGCTATGCGGTTTCGGGCACGGTCGTCGAAGGAGAAAAACGCGGCAGAACGATCGGATTCCCTACGGCCAATATCGCTTTGGATGATTCGTATGTCATTCCTGCCAAGGGCGTTTACGCCGTAAATGTGGCTTGTCAAGGCCAAAAGCATCACGGGGTGATGAACATAGGCGTAAAGCCGACTTTCCACGGGGATTTGGACGTTGAGCCGACATTGGAAGTTCATATTTTGGATTTTGACCGATCGATATACGGCGAGGCCGTAGAGGTTGAATTCGTCAAGTTTATTCGGAAAGAACAAAAATTCGGCTCTGTGGAAGCTTTGATCAAACAGATTGCCCAAGACGCTGAAACCGCTCGCGCCTGCTTCGCTTCGCTTGACTGACTAACGTCAAATGAGTCAAGAAGCAGTCCGGTCAGCGCTCATTCAATCTTTGCTTTTTTGATTTGCTTGAGCGCCTCAAATATTTACTTTTTATTCGAAGATATGATATACTTATCCACGTTGCTTAAGTACTTAACGGCAACAGATGAACCTTGGCGTGGAAGTTCGAATTTCACCGACGGCTTCTGGGCTGAAGGGGATTACATTAAGGAGGTGAAATTGCAATGGCATTGACTCAAGAACGGAAGAAAGAAATCATCGAAGCTTACAAAACGCACGAAGGCGATACCGGTTCTCCAGAAGTGCAAATTGCGATTCTTACGGAGAATATTGCAAACTTGAACAATCACCTGAAAGTGCATAAGAAAGATCATCATTCTCGCCGCGGCTTGCTTAAAATGGTCGGTCAGCGCCGCCGTTTGCTGGCTTATCTGCGGAAAAAAGACGTCAATCGTTACAGCGCATTGATTGAAAGATTAGGACTTCGTCGATAATAAAGAAAAAAGCAACCCCCTTCGTACAACGGACCATTCGTTGTATGCCGGGTTGCTTTTTTTAAAAATAAGCATGGCAAGCCAATCCTAATCACACTGGAGGTGTAAAACTTAATGATCAATACTGTAGAAATGGAACTGGGCGGCAAGAAGCTCGTGCTGGAAACCGGCAAGCTGGCCAAACAAGCGAATGCCGCGGTTAAGGTGCAATACGGCGATACGGTCGTGTTGTGCACGGTCACCGCTTCGGATGAACCGAAAGATTTGGATTTTTTTCCGCTTACGGTCAATTATGAGGAAAGGCTGTACGCAGTAGGGAAGATTCCCGGCGGCTTTATCAAGCGGGAAGGAAGACCGAGCGACAGCGCCATATTGGCGGGAAGGTTGACGGACCGTGCCATTCGGCCTTTATTCCCGGACGGATTCCGCAATGAAGTGCAAGTCGTCAATCTGGTGATGAGCGTCGATCAAGACTGTTCACCGGAAATTGCGGCCATGATCGGGACGTCGGCAGCTCTTACGATTTCGGATATTCCTTTCAATGGGCCGATTTCGGGAGTGATCGTCGGCCGAGTTGACGGAAAGTTTGTCATTAATCCAGATCGAGCCGAAGTTGAAAAAAGCGACATTTACCTCGTCGTTGCCGGCACGAAAGATGCCATCATGATGGTTGAAGCGGAAGCAGATGAAGTGCCGGAAGAAACGATTTTGGAAGCGATCATGTTTGGTCACGAGGAAATCAAGAAAGCCGTAGCCGTTCAAGAGGAATTCGCTCAGAAAGCCGGCAAAGAGAAGATGGAAGTCATCCTTCATCAAATCGATGAAAACGTGGATAAAGCGGTGCGGGAATATGCCGAGCAGCGTCTCGTGGAAGCCATTAAAATATTTGACAAGCAAGAGCGGCAAGACGCGATTGACCGCATACAGGCAGAAGCTGTCGAGCATTTCACGGAGCTGTATGAAGAGGAACCCGAATTGATGGCCCACGTGCATGAAGTGCTGCACAATATTGTAAAGGAAGAAGTGCGCCGATTAATCACGGAAGACAAAGTCAGACCGGACGGCAGAGCGCTGGATGAAATCCGTCCGATCGATTGTGAAGTTTCCATTTTGCCTCGCACGCACGGTTCCGGGCTGTTTACGCGTGGACAAACCCAGGCGCTCAGCGTTTGCACGTTAGGAGCTTTGGGAGATGTGCAAATTTTAGACGGCATCGATTTGGAAGAATCGAAACGTTTTATGCATCATTATAACTTTCCGCCGTTCAGCGTCGGAGAAGCAAGACCGCTGCGTTCGCCGGGACGAAGAGAAATCGGTCACGGTGCTTTAGGCGAAAGAGCGTTGGAAAAAGTAATTCCGAGCGAATCTGAGTTTCCGTATACGATCAGGCTGGTGTCTGAAGTGCTCGAATCCAACGGTTCCACGTCTCAAGCCAGCATTTGTGCAAGCACGCTGGCATTGATGGATGCGGGAGTGCCCATTAAAGCTCCTGTAGCAGGAATCGCCATGGGATTGATTAAAGAAGGCGATCATGTATCCATACTGACGGATATTCAAGGAATGGAAGACCACCTTGGAGACATGGATTTCAAAGTAGCCGGCACGGAAAAAGGCGTGACCGCGATTCAGATGGATATCAAAATCGACGGCATTGACGAGCAGATTCTAAAAGAAGCTTTGGAACAAGCCAGAGAAGGCAGATTGTTCATATTAAGCAAAATGATGGAAGCGATCCGCGAACCGCGCCGTGAACTGTCGCCTTACGCGCCTAAGATTACGACGCTGACCATTAAACCGGATAAAATCCGCGACGTCATTGGAGCAGGCGGCAAAATCATCAACAAGATCATCGAGGAAACAGGGGTTAAGATCGATATCGAACAAGACGGCCGCATCTACATCGCTTCAACGGATGAGAGCATGAACGAAAAAGCGAAGCAAATCATCGAAAGTCTCGTAAAAGAGGTCGAAGTAGGCGAAACATACCTCGGGACTGTGCGCAGAATCGAAAAGTTTGGCGCATTCGTCGAAATCTTGCCTGGCAAAGACGGCCTGGTTCATATATCTCAGCTGTCAACGGAGCGGGTAGGAAAAGTAGAAGATGTTGTTTCCATCGGCGATACGATTACGGTAAAAGTAACGGAGATCGATTCGCAAGGAAGAATCAATTTGTCGCGAAAAGCGGTGCTGATCAGCGAAGGGCAGCGCAATTTGCAAAAATAAACCATTTATCGAAAGAGTCAGAATTTGTTCTGTCTCTTTTTTGCATGCAAACATTGGGCTGCCAGTCTTGATTTAGTAACACCGCACGTCAGCCGAATGTCTATAATGGAACAGATGCGCATAGAATAAAACAAGGACAAGGCGAAACTTCGCAGAGCAAAAGGAGCGTTATATTCTATGCGTGCCGCAAAATTAGGACTTTCACTCATTTGTTTTTTAGGCGTGTTTGCAGTTCTGCAGCAGTCTGACATGATGAATGCTTACGTGGCTTCATTAAAACAGGAACAAGCAGTGCCGGTGTTTCAACCCGCTGCAAGCAGCACGCTTTCGCCTGAGCAGCTGTTGCGCGAAATCAAGCAAGAAGCAGAAAGACAACGGATTGAGCCGGTCAATGCCAAAATCGATCGAGTATGGAAAGCCATTCCCGGATATAACGGGCGCGAAGTGGATATCGAAACGACGTACAGGTTTGCATTAAAGTACGGCGGCGAAGATTATCCGCTTTTTTACAAAGAAATTTCGCC
>CALKAN010000437.1 GCA_937983035.1 uncultured Paenibacillaceae bacterium
TGAGCAAAGATGAAGCAATCAATAGCAATGGAATAGAAATTAATAATGCAGAAGGAACTCCAGTATATGCGGCAGCAGATGGAGTGATCGTACAATCAGAATATGATCCGCATGAAGGAAACCGCATTCAAATATCGCATAACGGCAAATATACAACCATTTACAGCCACTTAAAAGAGAGGCTCGCAGAAGTCGGTCAAACGGTAGAAAAAGGTCAACTCATCGGCACAATCGGTTCAACAGGGCGCAGCTTAGGCCCGCATTTAGCGTTTAAAATGCTTAAAGACGATCAGTACGTTAATCCGGAAGAGTTCATCGATTTCACAAAATAGCATTCGTTTGACAATTCCATTATGACGACAATATTAGCTGCAAGCGTCAAGTTCTCATGCGAGAATTTGACGCTAAATTAATTTTTATATTTGGAATTGATTTAAGGAATGCAGATATGCACGGAATGGAATTGAAGAATCAATGAATCAATGCGGATTTAAATGATTTGAACCGGCGTTTATTGAAGATTCCATATTACTTCTTCACAAAATCCGTATTTTGTACATATGTCTATAGGTCTTCTTTTTCGCAGGTCAAGATGTTTATAGTTTATAAAGCAAATAGTGTTACCATCATTAATATTGCAACTATAATATACATTAAATATTCCATGGTTAAAACCTTCAAGCAATTTCTCCTGCATCGTTTTTTGCATTTAAATTTATGAAAGCGTCTGCATTTTTCATTTGAGCATTGGGATCCAGATGAAATTTCTCCAAATGCATCTTTATATTATCTCATGAGTTCTCTCCGCAACAATTTGCTTGTTTAGTTATTTCCAAGGAAAAAGATAAAAAAAATCAAAAAAGGGATGCCTGTCCATCCCTTATATATTTTTAATTTTCTGTTGAACCGGCAAAGGAAGTTCTTCAAAGCTTACTTCTTTCCAATAAGTGACGCCGCGAAAAAATGCATAATAAAGCTGAATATAAGCTCCGTCCCTCAATTCCTTTCCAGCCGAAAACACAAGCTTTTTTTCTTCCCCGTTTTTATTAAAAGCAGTCACTTCATAATCATATCGTCCATTGACATCTGGAATGCCTGGATCTGTTATTTTTGCATAATACAACGTTTTTCCTTCAGGATGATCTGGCAATAAGGCTTCCGGGCTGTAAAAAGCTGCAATCAAATGATTAGAACAATTATGACCCCTGATGCCAACCATGCTTTTTTCATTATGTTCTCCTCCTAAGCTTGAACAATGTCATTGTTTTTCAACCGGCAGATCGAAATCGAGGCGAAAATCACGACGAATGCGATGCTCATCAACCAAAACAGCAAGTTCTCCATCGCGGCAAGCTTGTCTTGACTTAATACGCTCATGCCGATAGTCAGCAGTGAAAACGGAAAAAATAAGCCCAGCTTGTTAATATACATGCCCAGACCGATAAAAACTGCACATAGATTGATGCCAATAGGCACGGCAAAACTGCGGAAGCGCAATGACAGTTCCAATTGCAGGGCGATAATGGAAAGTGATGCAGCCCATCCGCGCATCACCCAGCCTGCAGTCTTCACAGGGAAAGGCGAAGGCAAAAAAAGCAATGTGCCGGCAAGCCAGTAAAGTCCAAGAAACATCGCTTGCGCAAATAAAATCATCATGCCGGTAATCAGCAATTTGGCAAGATACAGATGAGCTGCAGATATTGGAGCGGCCATGATCATTTTCCAATTTTGATTCATGTGTTCCAGCCTGCATGCGTACGCGCAGCAAATGGCAATTAAAATAGGCAGGAAAAACTCGCCGTAAAAAAGGCTGACTTGAGTCCACAGGCTGAGCCAATCATTTTGCAATGCTTCTTGGTTTAAATAATAATTTGCGCTGCCGATCAACACACTGACCACCGGCAATGCCGCAAGAATAAGCGTCATCTTAGAACGCCTCATTTTAAGCCATTCAGCAGAAATCGATCGCATCATTTTTTCTCTCCCTCCCTCATATTTCCTTGCGATTTACATGGATGTTTCCAGCAATATAACTTAATGCCGCCATCATGAGCACGGCTGTCATTTTTCCGAATGCAAAAGGCTGTGCTGCATAGGCGCCGACAGGTTCAGAATAAACATAAATTGTCGGGCTGAGATCCAAGTAATAAGACCAGATCAGCAGATGTCTCGCGGATGCCGGAAAAAGTCCTGCCGTCAATCCAAAAAATCCGCCGATCATGCCTAAACAAAGCGCGAACGCTTGATTTTTGACAGACATGGAAACCCATTGCTGAAGCGCTGCAACCGCCAACGTCACGGCGGCGGTTCCCGCAACAAACTGCATAAATTGCCCAAACGGCATTCCAGGAAATTTTTGCAGCCATCCAAACCCGATCATCAAAGCGGTCTGAGCTAAAATGCCGATCAGAAGCAGACTGTTTGCACAAACATATTTTGCTGCATACAACTGCGTGCGGCTGACATTGGTTGCAGCAAGCATTTTCCAAGTTGCTCCTTTGTGTTCCATATCACAAATTCGAGAGACAACGATCGCTGAAACGATCGGCATGAACAGACCGTTCATGTATGAAATATTAAACAACACGGCTTCCCATGCGGCGTGGTCCGGATTGCGGGCGATCGACATGCTGATCGCCATAAAAGCCCACGTCATCTCCACGAGAAGAAATAAAATGAGCATCAGCCCAATGTTTTTTCGGCGGATTTTATAATATTCCAGTGCGATTGTGCTGCTCATCACAAGCTGCCCCCCTTCCCCGTCAATGCTAAAAACATTTCTTCCAAGCTCTTTTTCCGCTCTTCAATTCGAGTGACCGGAATGTGATGGGATACAAGCAGCCGATTGATCTCAGCTGTTTCAGCATCTGATAAATGCTCAAATTGAAGCCGATGCCCTTTTTGGATCGGTTTGTATCCTTTCATTAACAGCAAACGTTCAGCAGCGTCATTGTCTTCCGTTTTCAGTTGGATGGTCGTTTTGCTTTTTTGCCACAGGCTTTCCAAGCTCCCTTGAAACAATAACCGCCCTTTATGAATAATGCCTGCAGAATCAGCGATCTGTTCGATTTCGGAAAGCAGATGACTGGAAAGCATCACGGTCATGCCGTAACGCGCAGGCAGTGATTTAATAAGTTCTCTGATTTCGCCAATGCCTGCGGGATCAAGTCCGTTCGTCGGTTCATCGAGAATGAGCAGCTTCGGAAAAGAAAGCAGCGCCATCGCAATCCCCAGCCGTTGTTTCATGCCCAGTGAATATTGATCCACTTTTTTATGTTTGTGTTGTTCCAGCCGCACGATATGAAGCGCCTCGTCAATGTTTCGATCCGGCGCGTTTTTCAGTCGCTGCATGATCCTCATATTTTCAAGACCTGTCAAATGTCCATAATACGAAGGAGATTCTATGAGCGATCCCGTGCGCTGCAGAATATATGCACGATGCTCTTCCAGTCTTTTCCCAAATATGCGGATGGTCCCTTCCGTTGGCTTGATGAGACCGAGCAGCATTTTCAGCGTGGTCGTTTTCCCCGCCCCATTCGGACCGAGAAACCCATAAATTTCTCCTTCTCGAACTTGAAGCGCAACTCGATCGACAGATGCTGCGGCTCCAAATTTTTTTGTTAAATTGTCAGTTTGAATCATAATAGATCCACTCATGCGATATCAGCTCCATTCAAGGTGATTTAAACAGATAGTTTCTAAATTCACTTTAATGAACCTGTCTTTCTTCTGTCTTACGAAAACCTTACATGTACCTTAAATCGGAGCAGAATTCGTGAATGAATCTCGCGTTTGGATATAATAATCTTAGGTGATGCGCCATGGACAATTTAAAAGATAAGAAAATATTAATCGTAGAAGATGAACCGGAAATTAGAATCATGGTTGAGAGGTTTTTAAGGAAAGAAGGTTTTTTTCGCATTTACACCGCTGAAGACTGTGCTTCGGCATTGGCGATCTGCCGTACGA
>CALKAN010000438.1 GCA_937983035.1 uncultured Paenibacillaceae bacterium
CAATCCGAATCATCCGCTGCTGCGCAAACTTCTGACAGAAACGCCCGGCACTTATCACCACAGCGTGATGGTCGCCAACTTGTTGGAGGCGGCAGCGGAAGCGATCGGCGCGAACGGTCTGTTGTGCCGCGTAGGATCGTTTTACCATGATATCGGAAAAACAAGGCGCCCGGGTTATTTTATTGAAAATCAGTCCAACATGGAAAATCCGCATGATCATATCGATCCGTATTTGAGCAAGTCGATCATTATCGCTCATGCCCGGGACGGCGCAGAGATGCTGCGAGAATACAAAATGCCGAAGCTCATTTGCGACATTGCTGAGCAGCACCATGGCACGAGCTTATTGTCGTATTTTTATCATAAAGCATTGAAGATCGCGGAGGAAAAAGGCGAACAAGATACGGTGAAAGAAGAAGATTTCCGCTATCCCGGCCCAAAAGCGCAAAACAAAGAAGCGGCCATCGTCGGTATTGCGGATTCAGTAGAAGCAGCCGTGCGCTCCATGCGCAACCCGACCATGGAACAAATTGATGCGGTCGTAGACAAGATTGTGAAGAGCCGATTGGATGACCAGCAGTTTAATGAATGTGATTTAACGATGAAGGAATTGGACGTGATCGCCAATACGCTGAAGAAAACGTTGATTGGAATCTTTCATTCCCGCATCGAATATCCGGAGCTGCGCGACGATAAAACAGCGGCTGCCGATCTGAATGCGCCTGCTGAATCATCCTCGAAATCGGCATCGAACTAAAGGAGCGAAGATGAAAGTGAATTTAGAGTGGAGCAATCGCTCGTCAGATGAAATTCCATCGGCTTGGATCGACAAGCTGAATGAAATATTGCACATTGCGGCGCGGCACGAATCGCTGGAAGCGGGTGAAGTCGCGCTCAGCTTCGTGGATGACGAAGAGATTCAAATGCTGAACAAACAGTATCGAGCGATCGACCAGCCGACGGACGTTTTGTCTTTTCCGATGGAAGATGACTTCGTCCCCATGGCTGAAGAACAATCGGTTCCGCTGTTAGGAGATATTATCATTTCTGTGCAAACTGCAAAAAGACAAAGCGAAGAATACGGCCATTCTTTGCTGCGCGAAATCGGCTTTTTGTTCGTGCACGGTTTCCTGCACTTGCTCGGATATGATCATCAGACGGATGAAGAAGAAGCGGTCATGTTGGAGAAGCAGGAGGAAATCCTTAGCAAAGCGGGGCTGCCCAGGTGAAGAAAAAGAGGCATAAATTTATTCGAAGCTTTCGATTTGCTTATGAAGGGCTGCTTTACTCGATCCGCACGCAGACGAATATGCAGTTTCATATCGTCACCGCAGCGGCGGTGCTGCTGTCAGCGCTGATCTTTGAAGTCAGCCCGCTTGAATTTCTGTTTCTATTTTTGGCGATTATTCTTGTGATGGCCGCAGAGCTGTTTAATACAGCGATTGAAAAAGCAGTCGATCTGGCGATGCCGGACAATCATCCGATCGCCAAGATTGCGAAAGACACCGCTGCCGCTGCCGTGCTTGTAACAGCAATTTTTGCTGCGGCAACGGGATTGATCATCTTTTACGATCCGATCGTTTCATTATTTGAAAACGGACTAGGCGAACATGAACTGACTCCGCCGAAACTGATGACATGGATCGCGCTGTTGACATTGACTTTGAGCGTGATTCACGCTGTGTTGCAACATCTTCAAACAAAGGCCCGTCCAAGCATCTTGGCTGCGATTTCGTTCTCGCTGTCAAGCTTGATTGCCCTCATCTCCGGCCAAGCCATCGTCGCCGTGCTTTCCCTCATGCTGGCAGTAATGATTTGCCTCGTACTGTACGAAAAGACTCAGCGATCCTTCATATCTTTGTTTCTGGGAGGGCTGCTCGGCATCGGAGCTTCCTCGGCGTATTATTTTATTTTGGTCATTTGGTAATACATAAGAATAAAGCGCAAAGATGGATAAGTAGACGCGATGTGCGAAGGGATGTGGATCGGAACAAACATGGATAAGCTGAAGATCGATCAGTTGAAACTGATCGAATTGGCCAAAGAAGCGCGGGAGCGCGCGTACGCTCCGTATTCACAATTTAAAGTCGGATGTGCCTTGCTGGGAAACGATGGTCAAATCTATCTCGGCTGCAATGTGGAAAATGCGGCATACGGTCCGTCCAATTGCGCGGAGCGCACGGCATTGTTTCGGGCCGTTGCAGACGGCTGCAAGCCAGGCAGCTTTGCCGCGCTTGCGGTTGTTGGAGACACGAAGGGGCCGATTGCGCCGTGCGGCGTTTGCAGGCAGGTCATGGCCGAGCTTTGTTCGCCGGACATGCTTGTCATCATGGGGAATTTGGCTGGACAGACGGCGCAAAGCACCGTGTCGGAATTGTTGCCGGGAGCTTTTCGCCTATAGAGATGGAGTCGAACGAAACCGCATAAAGATTGGAGGAAATCATGAATCAGTCAACATCATTTCGTTCAGGATTTGTTGCATTGATCGGCAGGCCGAACGTAGGCAAATCGACGCTGCTCAATCAAATCATCGGCCAGAAAATTGCGATCATGTCTGATAAGCCGCAAACGACTCGGAATCGAATTCAAGGGGTTTACACGACAGACGAGGCTCAAATTGTGTTCTTGGATACGCCGGGAATTCATAAGCCGAAATCAAAGCTGGGGCAGCAGATGGTGAAAACCGCCATTCATACGCTGCAAGAAGTCGATTGCATCTTGTTTTTGATCGATGTTGCGGCAGGATCTCCCGGACCAGGGGACCGTTTCATCATCGAAAAATTAAAAGAAGTAAAAACGCCCGTTTTTTTAGTCATGAATAAAATTGATCTCGTTCATCCAGAAGCTCTGCTTCCGCTCATTGAAGAGTATAACCAGCTTTATTCTTTCGCGGAAGTTGTTCCGGTGTCGGCTGCAAAAGGCAATAATGTGAATCCTTTAATTGAAACGATTCAACGTTATTTGCCGGAAGGGCCGAAATATTATCCGGACGATCAAGTGACAGATCATCCAGAGCAATTCGTGTGCGCAGAACTGATCAGAGAGAAGATTTTGCATTTGACCCGGGAAGAAGTCCCGCATTCGATCGCGGTGCAGATCGAAGAAATGAGAACCGAAGAAACCGGCACGGTATACATTTCAGCCGTCATTTATGTGGAGCGCGATTCTCAAAAGGGGATCGTGATCGGCAAAAACGGCTCGCTGCTCAAACGCGTCGGCTCAGAGGCGCGGCGTGATATTGAGATGCTGCTCGGCAGCAAAATATTTTTGGAATTATGGGTT
>CALKAN010000439.1 GCA_937983035.1 uncultured Paenibacillaceae bacterium
TCGATCTTTACTAGTTCTGCCAGCGGGTCCTGCAGCCGGCGCGCGATGGAAACCGCGCTTCGTTCAGATACGTCGAAATCCGGAAATTCTTCTCTTGCCAGCTCGGACGCAGAATATACGCTGGCCCCCGCCTCGTTCACGATAATGTACTGCAAATCGCGTTCCGGCATGCGGGCGATTAAATCTGAGACGAACTGCTCTGTTTCCCGAGAAGCCGTTCCATTGCCGATGGCGATCACGTTCACATTGTGTTTATCGATCAATCCGCGAAAAATCTGCTCGGCTTCATCCGTTCTATAGTGCGGAGCTGTCGGGAAAGCAACGGCAATGTCAAGCACTTTGCCCGTCTCATCCACAACTGCCAGCTTGCAGCCGGTTTTGAATGCCGGATCTGCGCCGAGCACCGTTTTTCCATGCACAGGCGGCTGCAACAGCAAATTGCGCAAATTTTCGGCAAAAATTTTAATCGCCTGCTCTTCCGCTTTCTCTGTCAGTTCATTGCGCACGTCTCTTTCTATCGAAGGCGCGATCAACCGTTTATAAGCATCTTCGATGACCGATTCTAAAATCGGTCGCACAGGCGAGGAACCTTTAATAATGCGTCTTCTCATATGTTCAAAAATTCGATCTTCCGGGACCTGAATATGCACCTTTAAAATCTCTTCCCGTTCACCCCGGTTGATTGCCAATATGCGATGCGGCGGCAGGCGTCTCACCGGCTCCTTGTATTCATAATACATCTCGTATACGGATTCCGTTTCTGGATCTTTCGCTTCCGTGACAACCATCCCTTGATTGAACGAAAAGTCCCGCACCCAAGCTCGAATGTGCGGATCGTCGGAAAACTGCTCGGCCAAAATATCCATCGCCCCTTGCAAGGCGTCTTGAGCCGTCTCCACTCCTTTTTCCAAGTCGACATACTTGCCTGCCTCTTCTTCCGGGTTCCCGCTTGCGGGTTGAGACAGCAGCCATTCAGCCAGAGGCCCCAGCCCTTTTTCCTTCGCAACGCTCGCTCTTGTTTTGCGCTTCTGTCTGTAGGGGCGATACAAATCTTCAACGACTTGAAGCTTATCCGCTTTCACTATTGCTTGCTGCAAATCTTCCGTCAGTTTGCCCTGTTCGTCGATGAGACGGATCACCTCTTGTTTCCGCTCCTCGAGATTGCGCAAATATTGCAATCGTTCCGACAATTCCCGCAGCTGCGTCTCGTCCATCTCACCGGTAACTTCCTTGCGGTAACGAGCGATAAAAGGGATCGTATTCCCTTCATCCAACATATGTATGACCGTCCGCACCCGCTCAACAGAAATATTCAGTTCTTTCGCCAGCTGGCGCTCAATGCGTTGTCTTTGCTGCTGCGCTTGATCTAATTCCAATGCTATCCGCTCCTCCTCGCCTTTCGCATATGTAAGATTTTTCGGCCTGTGAGAGCAAAAAAACGGGAGTCCATTGATCCCCCGTTTCCTGTTCTTAACTCGCCCTTTAGAATTCAATTAAGCCTATGCTGATTTGCAAGGCTTCATTCACTTCCCGCATCGTGTCATCATCCAGGTGCGTAATTTTGTCTGTTAACCGCTGCTTGTCAATCGTACGAATCTGCTCCAGCAATATTACCGAATTCCGGTCAAATCCATGGGTTTTGGCGTCAATTTCTACATGCGTCGGCAACTTAGCTTTCTGGATTTGGGCAGTGATTGCAGCCACAATCACCGTAGGGCTGAATCGGTTTCCGATATCGTTCTGAATCACCAGCACAGGCCGCACTCCGCCTTGCTCCGACCCTACCACAGGTGAAAGGTCTGCAAAAAAAACATCCCCGCGCTTCACTATCAAATCATTACACCCCGCTTACTAAGCGGTCAAGTATATTGTCCGCGTCTTCCTCCGCTTGAAAAGCCTCCGAAGCCATATTCAGATTAATCTTCGCCATTTCCATATACCCGCGCTGCATCATTTCACGTATATGACGTTTTTTTCGTTCCATGAGGTACACTTTCATTGCTTGCCGGATAAATTCACTTCGATTCGATTTTTCCTGTTGTACGATTCCGTCAACCTCCTGCAGCAAATAATCTGGTAGACTGATCATGATTCTTCTCGTATTATGCGCGTTGGTCACCAAACTTGCACCTCCAGAATATTTCCAAAGCCAATAATACCATTATGATAATCTTAAAGCAATTTTATACAAGGAAGAATATATGCCTGCAGTATATCAAATATGTTATACCAATCCTAAGATGTTATGTGATGACTCCGCTCTATCCGCGAAGTACAGCGTCCAATAATTATGTTATTCGATATAAAATTTGAAAATCCTTTAAAGTTCGACGAATATTTATAATTTATTGCAGCGCGGTGTTCACCAAATTGTCACGCCGTCTATGTTAAGAAATCATGTTTAAATAATTCACTTCTTCAACGCATCTCCCGCCCCGCATATACAGCCGGGGAACTCTCTTGGCAACCATGCATACAATTTCATAATTGATCGTTCCCAGCCATTGTGCAAGTTCATCTGCCGGCAGTTCAGCTCCCGCCTGCTGCCCGAATAATACGACTTCTTCACCGATGGCGACATCGTTCATGCCCGTTACGTTAATCATCGTCTGATCCATGCAAATGCGGCCCGTCACAGGCACGCGCTTCCCTCTGAACAGCACCTGCGCCTTGCCTGACAACATTCGCGAATAGCCGTCTGCATAGCCGATCGGCAATGTGGCGATCTGCTCATCGCTTTGCGTGCGGTAAGCAGCGCCGTAACTGACAACAGAGCCGGGCGGCAGCGTTTTCACCCATGCAATCCTCGTCTTCAAACTCATGACTGGTTTCAGCTGAATCGTTTTGCGATTAACTTCCAGCGAAGGATACAGGCCGTACATGCTGATCCCCAGCCGCACCATGTCAAAACAATAATCAGGCAAGTCAATGGCGGCGGCGCTGTTTCCCGAATGATTGCAAGCAAAACGAATGCCTTTTTGCCGAAAATGATTCAAAATGCGCTCTAAGCGCTCGTACTGCTTCAGCGTATAGGACTTATCTTTCTCATCGGCGCAAGCATAGTGAGTATACAATCCTTCCACTTTCACATGCGGAATTTGCAAAGCTTGCTCGATATACGCTGCTGCTTCGCGTTCGTCTGCAATCCCGATGCGGCCCATGCCGGTGTCAATCTTAATATGCACCTTCGCTTGCCGGCCGCTGCATGGAAGATGACGGAGCGCATGCAATGCTTCTTCGCTATAAATTGTTAAAGCAATATCCTGTTCAACCGCAGCGGCGAACGCTTCGGGCGGCGTGTAGCCTAAAATTAAAATCGGTGCGCGAATGCCGGACCTTCTTAATTGAAGCGCCTCATCCAAGAAGGCGACGGCTAAATAATCCGCGCCGCACCTGACGGCTTCTTTCGCAACAGGCGCGGCTCCATGTCCATAAGCGTCTGCTTTAATCACCGCCATGATTTTAACATGTTTCGGCACCGCTTGTCTGAATTGCTGGATATTATGCTGGAGAGCATCTAAAGAAATTTCTGCCCATGTCGGCCGGTAATGGCGGGATCCCACGAATCGTTCACCTGCTTCAATTTCGCTGTCGTTTTTTGCAATATCTCAATGGTAATTTTCATCCCATTTTGAATGGTAATTTTCGTCCCATTTGACAGGGAAAAGACTATGACGCTGCAATGCATTGCCTGTCAAACAAACTATATTAATGGTAATCCGAGGCTTCATGTTTTGTCAATTGAACTTTGCAAAATATTGGTTTGCATCAATTTGCCAAGGAATTATTTCCCGCTCATGCCTTGGACAGACTTTGCAATTTTAATCATTTCTTCTTCCGGCAAATCTTCGCTGTTCAATCTGAACTCCACGCCGTCATATGCCCAGCGCAGCGTTTTGACCGCACTGCCTGTAAGCACGCCGTAATATCCCTTATCCAGTCCCAGATCTACCAGCTTCGCTTTGGAACCGAGCACCGTATATTCCTCCGGCCGCGTTTCGAGAATGGAATATTGATAGGTGCCGGCATAACGAATCAGAATCCCTTTCTCATCACCGAGCGCAATCTCCTGAATGTCGTGTTTATACACGCCTTCAGGCACGTAAGACGGCTCTATGATGCCAAATGATTGATTTTGCACAGTTTGAGGCGTCCCGCTTCCTTCATCCGCATAGTCCGCAGCAGCCGGCAAAATATTTTGCAGGTCCAAACTGGTTAAATTCCGATTCATTTCAAAATCAGCGGCATCAAATTTCTTGTCGAAATTGAAATGACTGAATTCCATGACTACAAGCACGTTTGCGCTGTCATCAGACAATTCCACTTGTTTCGGAGCATAGCTTTTCTGATCGAGCCAGATCCGCTGTCTTGCCAGCAGTTTGTTTTGATAATCGGCATCGACATCAAACACATAGGCTTGATTTTCATCATCGGTGACAAACTGGCGGTTCTCATCTTCAAAAATGTTGTTAATTAAGCTTTGGTACAAGTAAATCTGACTCCTGTGATCCGGCCAATCGCTTTGGAAGCGAAAACTTTTCTTTAAATGCGGGGTCAAAACAAATACTCCCTCGTCATTTTTCAAAACGATCTGCGTAATGTCATTTTCCTTGTTGCTCAGCGACACCCGGTAATAATCCGGCTGTTGATACCAAACCTCGACTTGATACACTTGAGCCTCTTCTCCGGCACGCAGCGTCATCGTTCCGCTGGCTTCATAACTCTCCAGCTTGCTCATTACACCCTGCAAATCTTGGACGACATCACCAACATCTTTTTTGCCGCATCCAGCTGCCAACACTGAAATGCAGATCACGATGGCGAGCACCCATGTGACTTTGCGCATTCCTTCATCCCCTCACTTGTGATTGTGATATCCATTTACTTTTACATGTCTATGAGGGGTCTTGGCCGAATATGCAGACGAGTTTGACGAGCTTTGGCAAG
>CALKAN010000440.1 GCA_937983035.1 uncultured Paenibacillaceae bacterium
AGAGTCGTGCTCAAGATACAACGTTTCTCCGGCGTGCAATTCAGCCTTTCCCTGCGTCAGCTCGACGACCCAAGCCTTAAACTTGTCCACCTCATGCGCAGGGGGAAGGCAATGATAAGTGACCTTGTCCGTAAACTCCGTTTGATCAATGATGACCTCTTCATTGCGCAGAGCATTTTCCACTTTTCCCTGCCACGTATAATCAATCACGATGCTGACTTTCTGATGCAGCACGCGAAAAACAGGCTCCGCAGCTTCAATTGCCGCAACCGCACCGTCCGTATAAGCTCTGATGAGTCCGCCTGCGCCTAATTTAATGCCGCCGAAATACCGAGTAACGACGACGACTGTATTGCGCAAATCTTGCTGTTTAATCACTTCCAAAATCGGTTTCCCCGCTGTTCCGCTCGGCTCCCCGTCATCCGACTGTTTCTGGAATTCATTGTTCGGTCCGACGCAATAGGCTGAGCAGTTATGCGTTGCATTCCAATGCTCTTTTTTAATGGCCTCGATAAATTGAATGGCCTCCTCTTCCGTTTCCACCGGCTTGGCATGACCGATAAATCGTGACTTCTTAATAATAATCTCTGCCGAAGCTTGCTGCTTCACCGTTTTGTAAATCGGCTCCATTGTTCATCACCTCAGCCAAACTCTCTTCAGAATCATCGATGTGAAAAAGGAGGGATTGCTCCCTCCTGAAAATCATGTTTGCGCTGCATTATTCTTCATTTAAACGCTGTTCCAACACTTTTCTCTCTTCTTCAAAACCTGGCTTTCCTAACAAAGCGAACATGTTTTTCTTGTAAGCTTCCACGCCAGGCTGATCAAATGGGTTTACCCCCAGCAAATATCCGCTGATTCCGCACGCCTTCTCAAAGAAATATACCAAGCAGCCGTACCAATATGGGCTGAGCTCAGGAATGGCAACAACCATGTTCGGAACGCCGCCGTCCGTATGAGCGAGCAGCGTGCCCTGAAATGCTTTCTTATTGACAAAATCGATCGTCTTGCCTGCCAAAAAGTTTAACCCGTCCAAATCTTGTTCTTCAGCTTCAATCGTCAAATCCGCTTCAGGCTGATCGATCTGCAATACGGTTTCAAACAGATTGCGGCTGCCTTCCTGAATAAATTGACCCATCGAGTGCAAATCGGTAGAAAAATTCACCGACGCTGGATAAATGCCTTTGTGATCTTTCCCTTCGCTTTCTCCGTACAGTTGTTTCCACCATTCGGAGAAATATTGCAGCGAAGGCTCATAGTTGACGAGAATTTCAATCGTTTTGCCTTTGCGATACAAAATATTGCGGATCGCTGCATATTGATAAGAAGCATTTTCGCTCAAATTTGGATTGGCGTATTCACGCGATGCGTCAGCCGCTCCTTGCATCATCTGATCAATATCAATGCCCGCAACGGCAATGGGCAGCAAACCGACTGCTGTCAACACGGAATAACGTCCGCCTACATCGTCAGGAATGACGAACGTCTCATAGCCTTCGGCATCGGCCAATTGCTTCAGTGCGCCTTTCTGACGATCCGTCGTTGCAAAAATGCGTTTCTTCGCTTCTTCTTTTCCGTACTTTTCCTCCAGCAGCTTGCGGAAAATGCGGAATGCAATCGCCGGCTCCGTCGTTGTTCCGGACTTGGAAATGACATTGACCGAAAAGTCTTTGCCTTCCAGCAATTCGATCAAATGCGCAGTATACGTGGAACTGATGCTGTTGCCGACATAATAAATTTCCGGCGTGCCCCGTTTTTCTTTCGGAAGCTGATTGTAAAACGAATGTCTGAGCATCTCGATGGCAGAGCGCGCGCCAAGATAAGAACCTCCGATCCCGATCACGACAAGCGCATCCGAATTCGATTGAATGCGAGCCGCCGCGTCCTTAATGCGCTGAAATTCTTCTTTGTCGTAATTCGTCGGCAAATCAATCCAGCCGAGATAGTCGGAGCCGGCGCCTGTTTTTTCATGAAGCATCGCATGGGCTGTTTTGACCTGCTCTGCCATGTAATCCAATTCATGCTTGCCGAAGAATGCCAATGCTTTGCTGTAATCTAAACGTAATGAACTCAAAAGAAACCCTCCTGATTGTATGCAAATCACGCATAGATGCTTATTCGCACAATGCTGCATTCATATTTTTAAAACAATGAATTTCCGCATGATTCAAATACACGCGGCACGACCTGCCTGCACGCTGCGATTGAATCATGCGGTTTATCTTCATCCGTGGTTGAACATTAAAGCAGCTCTTTCACTTTAGCCACAACGTTTTCTACCGAAAATCCGTATTCTTTCAATACGCGATCCATCGGGGCCGAAGCTCCAAACCGCTCGATGCCCAACACTGCGCCTTCGCTGCCAATATATTTTTCCCAGCCCATCGGCAATGCCATTTCTATCGCAAGGCGAGCTTTCACTTGCGGCAAGATAACCGAATCTTTGTACTCTTGCGGCTGCTCGTCAAACAATTCCCAGCTCGGCATGCTGATGACGCGAACATGGATGTCTTCTTTTGCCAGCTCTTTCTGAGCTTGAATCGCCAACAGCACCTCAGATCCTGTAGCGATCAGCTGTGCTTGCGGCTTGCCGTTTGCTGCTTCTGAAAGCACGTACGCGCCTTTTTTCAGATTGGCCATTGCCAGCTCGTTTGTTCCTTCCAAGATCGGCAAGTTCTGTCTTGTCAAGATGAGCGCGCACGGATTTTTATGGTTTTCTGTCACGTAGTGCCATGCTGCTGTCGTCTCATTCGCATCCGCAGGACGGATGACCGTCACATTCGGAATGCTGCGCAGCGCCGCCAAATGCTCGATCGGCTCATGCGTCGGCCCGTCTTCCCCAACCGCGATGCTGTCGTGCGTGAACACGTACGTAACCGGCAAATCCATCAACGCGGCCAAGCGGATGGCCGGACGGAGATAATCAGAGAAAACGAAGAATGTTCCGGCATAAGGACGCACGCCTTTATGCAGCGCCATTCCGTTTACAGCAGCGCCCATTGCAAATTCTCTGACGCCGAAATAAACGTTGCGCCCGCTGTAATCATCGCTTTTGAACACGGGAATGCCGTTCAAATGCGTATTCGTCGAAGATTCCAAATCCGCAGAACCGCCGATGATGTTAGGAACTGTTTGTGCAAGTGCATTCAGTGCATTTCCTGACGCCGCTCTCGTTGCAATGGCGCTGTCTTCAGGAGAATACGTTGGCAATCCTGCATCCCAGTCTTCCGGCAGCTCGCCGTTGATGGCAGCGTCAAATTGCCGCGCCAAATCCGGATACAAGTCCGCATACCGTTCAAACATGGCATTCCATTCTGCTTCAGCTTCAATGCCTTTTTGCTTGATTTGTTCAAAATGCTCGCGCACTTCTTCCGGCACGTAAAACTCTTTGTCTGCCGGGAAGCCGTAATATTCTTTCGTCAATTTTGCTTCCTCAGCGCCTAACGGAGCTCCGTGCGTGCCGCCTTTGCCGCCTTTTCCGGCTTTGTTCGGGCTTCCGTATCCGATGACGGTTTTCACTTCGATCAAGGTCGGCTTGGAAAGCTCGTTCCGCGCTTCTTCGATCGCAGCGCCGATTGCAGCCAAATCATTGCCGTCTTCAACGCGCAGCACTTGCCAGCCATGCGCTTCGAAACGTTTGGCCACATCTTCAGAGAAGGCTAAATTTAATTCGCCGTCCAAAGAAATGTCATTGGAGTCGTACAACATGATTAATTTTCCGAGCTTCAAATGACCTGCCAGTGACGCAGCCTCGCTCGAAATGCCTTCCATCAAGTCCCCGTCGCCGCAAATGACATAAGTATAGTGGTCGATGATCGGAAAACCTTCTTTGTTGTAAACCGCAGCCATGTGCGCTTCTGCCATCGCCATGCCGACAGCCATGCCGATCCCTTGTCCTAACGGACCGGTCGTGGCATCTACGCCCGGCGTATGTCCGTATTCAGGGTGACCTGGTGTTTTGCTGCCCCATTGACGGAAGTTTTTGATCTCATCCATGGAAAGATCATATCCGCACAAATGCAGCAAGCTGTAAAGAAGCATCGAACCGTGTCCGGCAGACAAGACGAAACGGTCGCGATTGATCCATTCCGGATTGTTCGGATTATGCTTCATCCATTTGCTCCATAATTCATAAGCCATCGGCGCTGCGCCCATCGGCATGCCCGGATGGCCGGAGTTCGCTTTCTCTACAGCATCGATCGTCAAAGTGCGAATCGTATTGATCGATAACTGCTCGATCGATTGATTATTGTTTGCCATATTTATAAGATCCTCCTTAAGCAATGTTGAACAAAGTTGGAAATAGTTAACACTAGATT
>CALKAN010000441.1 GCA_937983035.1 uncultured Paenibacillaceae bacterium
TGAATTCCAACCATGCGCAGAAAATGCGGATGAAGCAATGTGAAACATAAGCATAAAAGGAGGGGCTGAAGATGGAACCGTTTTTGAGCAAAGTGAACGTGTTTGAAGCGAGGACGAACGGGTATTATAACTTTCGCATTCCGGCCATCGTGATGACGCATAGTCAAGTGCTCGTGATTTTTGCAGAGGGCAGACGCGGCAGCGGATCGGATTGGGACACGAATGATGTGGTGATGCGAAGAAGTTTTGACGGGGGCGAAACTTGGGAAGATATGCGGGTGCTGTATTCCGATTCGACTTGTTCGAATATCGTTCCGATCGTCGATCGTGACGGCAAAACGATTCACTTGCTGTTTTGCGTCGACTATAAGCGATGCTATTACATGAAGAGCGTGGACGATTGCGAGACATTTACAGAGCCGGCAGAAATCACATCCGCGTTTGAAGCATTTCGTTCGGAGTACGACTGGAAAGTGATTGCGACAGGTCCAGGTCACGGCATTCATATGCGCAGCGGCAGGCTGCTCGTTCCAGTATGGCTGTCCCTTTCATTGGACAAACATGGGCATCATCCTTCTGTGGCATCTGTCATTTACAGCGATGATGGAGGCAAGAGCTGGAATCGGGGGGAAATTGTCAAAGACGTCGGTACGAACATGAGCGAGACGGTTGCAGTCGAGCTGCAGGACGGTTCGGTTTATTTGAATATACGAAATGAATCTGACAAGATGAGACGATGCTATGTGACGAGCACAGATGGCAGCGGCCCGTGGACGGAGCCGGCGTATGCAGAGGAGTTGATTGAGCCGATTTGCAATGCCAGTTTAATTCGGTTGTCTGGAGAACAACCAGGCGAGCAAAGCAAAATTTTGTTTTGCAATCCGGCCAATCCAGAGCCCCATCCGAATAAGAACAGAAGAAAGCGGGAGCGCAAGCGTCTTACGGTTCGCATGAGCTGCGATGAAGCGAGAACATGGCCGATCGCGCGGGTGTTGGAAGAAGGGGATGCCGAATATTCCGACATGGCGGTTGGCAAGGATGGAATGATTTATTGCTTTTACGGAAGGGATTTTATTACAGGTCAAAATGATTGCCGCTTCATGACGGTGGCCAAATTCAATGAAGCTTGGCTGCTGGAAGGGAACGAAGGCGGCGGAAATTGATCACGCAGCGTTTCATTTGTGCTTCATCGCTTCATTCATACTCATTCGATTTCAAGCTTAGAAGCGGCTGTGTAAATAGGTGATGCGCGGCGCAAGATCGGTGTGCCTGCATGCTTGCATGATGGTGAAACAGAGCGAAAACCGGAGTGTTTAACTGTTCGAAGGCATGTCACATACATTTTAAATGGAAAAAAACAGGTGTTTAAGATAAAAAAAGACAGATGATTTCATTTAGTTAACATTAGAAATATTTTATGGGGGAAAATATGATTAAAGGAGAGATCGATCCATGAGATTCAGTGTTATGTTGAAAATGCTCATCCTGAGCGCATCTGTTTTGCTAATATTGTCAGGTTGCGGCAGCGAGCAAAATGAAAACGGATCTGAGGCGCTTCCTCAACCGGCAGAAAACGGCGCTTCTCAAGCAGAAGACAGTGCGGCGGAGGCAGATTCTGAAGAAGAACATTCGGAACCGGTTACTTTAACGTTGTTTCCTTGGAATCCTTTCCCGCAGCATGAAGTAGAGATGTTTATTCAGCAGCATTTGGAGAAAAAGTATCCGCACATTTCGGTAGAGCTGCTGGATATGCCGAGAAATGATTTGCAAAATTTAATCGTTTCCGGGAACCCGCCGGATTTAATCGCGGCTGCAGCTTCTTTCCTCAGCCAATTTGCAGATATGGATTTGCTTGAAGACATTACGCCTTATGTAAAAAAACATAATCTGGATCTGAGCCGATTCGACCAGCGATATTTTGAATACGATTGGCTGTACAACGATCCATCCTTATACGGGCTTCCATATTCCGTTCCATTCGGTGCGCTTTATTACAACATGGACATTTTTGATCGGTTTGGCGTTGAATATCCGCCGGACGGCATGACATGGGACGAAGTCATTGACTTGGCGCGCCAGTTGACGCGCACGGATGAAGGCATCGACTTCAAAGGTTTTGTCGTTGACATTAACCGGGTTTTGCTTCCGCTCGGACAAGCCTATATTGATCCGGAAACGCATGAAGCGACTGTAAGCAGCAATCCGTTGTTCCGCGATGCGTATTCCATTTATCAGCGCATTGTTTCGATTCCCGGGAATGAGCAGTCAGGCGGCAGGGTGGCCATTTTCCTTCGCGGCGAAGCTGCGATGATGGCTCATATCCAGCAGTTCAACGATAATTTCAAAAAGGCGACGGAAGAAGGGCTGAGATGGAATGTGGCACAGTATCCAAGCTTTGAAGAACCGAAAAATACGTATCTGGATTACAATCCGCACATTATGATTCCGACGAAAGTGAGCAAAAACAAGGACGCAGCCATCCAAGTGTTGGATGTGCTTACATCTGTCGAGGCGCAAATGGACGTATCGCGTCAGGGGCATCTGACTTCGCTCAGCGACCCGGCTGTGCTTGAAGTATTCGGTGAGAATCTGTCTTATTTGGAAGGTATCGATGTGCAGCGCATTTTCAAAAGCCACCCATCAACGCCGATTACCCGTACAGAGTACAATGCCATGGTCCAATCGATTATATTTAATGAAGCTGCCGCAATGCTTGAAAGCGGCACGGACGTAAACACGGTCGTTCGGGAAATCAATGAACGGATCAACCTCAAGATTGCCGAGGCGAAAAATCAATAACCTTCATGCAGGAGGCTGCCGATATGAAGCGCATGCTAAGGCGGTTAAGAAAGATGTTCGTCATGAAGCGTGGATTAAGACGGTTGAGCAGAATGGTCGTTCTAAGACAGCGGTTAAGTCGGTTTCAGCAGAAGACTTGCGCGCTGCTGTGTGTCATGGCCGTAGGATGGTTTATAATGCCGTTTATTGTTGAAGCGGGAGAGGAACGCAATTTGAGCGGTTTAACGTTGAAAAATGTATTTGTAAGCGGGGAGGAAGGTTATCATACGTTTCGCATTCCTTCCCTGCTTATCACGCCGGACGGAACGATTCTGGCGTTTGCTGAAGGAAGAGCGGACAGCGCCTCAGATACAGGCAATATTGACACAGTGCTGAAGCGGAGCTTTGATGGAGGCAATACATGGGAACCATTGCAAGTGATTTGTGATGATGCGGAAAATACTTGCGGCAATCCGACTGCAGTGAGGGATGAAGAAACAGGGAGAATTTGGCTGTTTCTTACGCACAATTTCGGAGAAGATGAACAGCGGGAGATTATTAACGGCACCAGCAAAGGCGTTCGCACGATTTGGAGCGCTTACAGCGATGATGATGGCGCCACGTGGTCCGAACCGGTGAATCGGTTTGAAGAAGTTCAGGCGCCGTCAACGAGATGGGACGCGACAGGTCCGGGAGCCGGCATTCAGCTGCGCCATGGACCGAATAAAGGAAGGCTGATTATCCCTGCGATCGGACGCAACATTCAAAGTGATGATCATGGCGAGACTTGGCATGAAAGCGGGCGGCTGTTCAGCGGCACGAGCGAAGCGACGATTGTTGAGCTGACGGACGGGCGGTTGCTGCGCAATGACCGCTCTGTCAGCAACAAAGAGGCGAAACGAAGGGCAGTATCATACAGCGAAGATCAAGGGGAGACATGGTCGCCCATTGTCTATCCGCCGGAGCTGATTGATCCGATTGTTGCGGGAAGCATGACGAGATTATATCCATCCGATCATCCTTCCGGGGATCAGACGATTTTGTTTGCCAATCCTGCGAGTGAACAATTTCGCGAAAATATGACGGTGCGGATGAGCATGGATGACGGTGAAACATGGCCGATCGCGAAGACGATTTATTCATATAAGTCCGGCTATTCTTCCCTCGCTGTTTTTCCCGATTATGAAACGATCGGATTGCTGTTTGAAGGCGGAGAAAGCGCAGCCAATGAACGCATAATGTTTGCGGTATTTTCGCGAGAATGGCTTGTTTCTGACGAACCTGTGCTGGATGCCCTGGAGATTGAAGGCGGCAGGTTGTCGCCTGCTTTCACGGAAGGGATTTACGAATATGCTGTATATGCTGACGAACAGGCCGCATCGGTTGTTCTCATCCCATCTTCATCCGCTGACGGCGCCGTCATTCGCGTCAATGGAGTTGAAATCGCCAGCGGCGAAT
>CALKAN010000442.1 GCA_937983035.1 uncultured Paenibacillaceae bacterium
ACGAACGTTGTGACGGATTTGCGCATTGACGGCGATGGATTTTTTGCTATCGCGCCTTCAGAAGATTTTGAAGCGCCGTATTTAACGCGCGCGGGGAATTTCACGATCGATGCGGAAAGAAGACTTGTCGCTGCCAACGGAATGTTTGTGCTGTCTGAAGGGGGAGACATCATTCAGCTGGATGAAGACATTACCGCCTTCTCGATCTCTACCAATGGGGAGATCATCGCTGTGAACGCGGACGGCACTTCGGAATCAACCGATATATTTATCGGAGTCGTCATGGTTACGAACCCTAGAGGATTGGAACAAATCGGCGGCAATCTGTATCAAATAACGCCGAACGCCAATATAGACATTCCGGAAATCGGTCTTGCCAATGATCCTGAAACAGGCAGCGGAGCTATCATTTCTGGAGAATTGGAAATGTCAAACGTCGACCTTACTGCTGAATTTGCGGAAATGATCGTTGCTCAGAGGGGATTTCAAGCAAACTCCCGCATTATAACGACTTCGGATGAAATATTGCAGGAAGTCGTCAATCTGAAACGATAATCGTCTTTTCGCCAGCGGAGGGGCGGCTGATGCCTCTCCGCCCTTAATGAATGGAACAAGAGGTGGAACATGATTACGGTAACCCGTTTGAACGGCCATTCAATCACATTGAACTTATTGCTTGTCGAAAGCATCGAAGCCACGCCGGATACGGTCATCGCTTTAACGACTGGTAACAAATACGTGGTGAAAGAATCGGTAGACGAGATTATCAATCTTGCTAGAAAAGAATGGCAGAGTATTGGTTTGGGCGGCGCAGCTGCCAACATACATAAAGAGGAGGGCTGGCGATGATCAAACGGTTAATGCCATGGATGATCATGATGCTCACATCCGTCACGCTGATTACGTTAGCCGCATTTTTGCTGTGGCATTTTTTAGTCGACGAACGACTCACTGGCGCGGAACCGTCATCGTCTGCATTGATGGAGCCTATGTCAGCGAAAGAAATTAGCGAGCTGACGGTGGAGATTGACAACTATATGACGAACTTGGCAAACATGAATTATTTGGTTCGTCTCAGTTTTTCATTCGTGCTTGAAAACAAGCAAGCAAAAGAAGAATTGGAATTGATGCTGCCTTCTGTAAAGTCGGTGATTAATCGCACGCTTGCAGACACGCATCCGGAAGATCTTACAGGAAGCGAGGGCATGGATCAGCTCGGTAAGCAATTGAAAGATGCGATCGATCAGTTGTTAACCAAAGGCAAGTTGAGAGAAGTGCAAATAACAGAACGCTTAATTACAGTCCAACATTGAACGATGGATGAACACCGGCTCCAAGGGGGTGACTGAAATTGGTTGAAGTGCTTTCTCAAAACGAGATTGATGCTCTGCTGGACGCATTGTCCAAGGGAGAGATGGATGCGGAAGAGCTGAAAAAAGAAGAAACAGAAAAGAAAGTCAAAGTTTATGATTTTAAACGTGCAGTCCGATTTTCTAAAGATCATATCCGCAGCTTAACTCGAATTCACGAAAACTTCGCCAGATATTTAACGACTTATTTTTCCGCGCAATTGCGCACATTTGTTCAAATTAACGTCGTTCAAGTCGAGCAGCTGCCTTATGATGAGTTTATTCGTTCGATCCCGGAAAGAACGATTTTGAACATTTTCTTGCCGAAGCCGCTGGAAGGAAGAATGGTGATGGAAGTTCCGCTTAATATTGCCGGAGCGATGCTGGATCGCATTCTCGGCGGCAACGGTTTGGCAAGTGATGAAGTGGATCTGAACAGCATGACGGAAATCGACACCATGCTCTTGGAGCGGATTTTCAGCAAAGCGCTGATGACGCTGCAAGAATCATGGAAAAATGTGCTGGATTTGGAGCCCGAGTTTGAAACGATGGAAACAAATCCGCAGTTTATGCAGATTGCGTCACCGAATGAAACGATTGCATTAATCTCTTTAAGCACGAAGATCGGAAGCACAACAGGGGTCATTCATTTGTGCATACCCCATGTCGTGATCGAGCCTGTGATGCCAAAGCTGTCCATGCATCATTGGTTTATTTCGCAGAAGAAGCAAGAATCACCGAAAGAAATGAAATCTTTGCAGCAGCATTTAAACAAAACGTATTTGCCTGTAATCGCCGAACTGGGAAATTCTGAAATAACCGTGAAAGAGTTATTGGAACTGTCTGAAGGCGATGTGATTGTTTTGGATAAATCGGTCAAAGAGGGGCTGGCTGTTAAAGTAGGGGAAAAAGTAAAGTTTGTCGGCACCCCCGGAAAAATAAAAAATAAGCTGGCCGTTCGCATTTCCGATGTAATAGAGGAGGATCAGCATGACTAATAACAATGATTTCCTCTCGCAAGAGGAGATTGACGCATTATTGAACAATACATCAACTAATCAACCGACAAATGATCATCCTGACATTGAAGACTATATTACTCCGATCGAACAAGATGCTTTAGGAGAAATCGGAAATATTGCTTTCGGAAGCAGTGCCACTACTTTATCTGCATTGCTCGGGAAAAAAGTTGATATTACGACGCCGGAAGTATCGGTGATTGCATACGAAAATTTGGCAGATGAATTTCCAGAGCCGCACGTAGCGGTTTATGTCAACTATGTGGAAGGCTTCCAAGGCATCAACTTGCTTGTCATCAAACGTGAAGACGCGCAAGTGATCGCAGACTTGATGCTCGGAGGTGAAGGAAAGGTACAGTCCGATGAATTAAACGAGCTGCATATCAGCGCAGTGCAAGAAGCGATGAACCAAATGATGGGTTCCGCTGCGACTTCCATGTCGGAAATTTTCGGCAGAACCGTCAATATATCTCCGCCAGGCATTGATTTGATGGATTTTAAACAAAATGAGGACATTCCTCTGCCGGAAGAAGATGTTTACATTCGAGTCAGCTTCCGAATAAAGATTGAAGGATTGATCGATTCTCAAATCATGCAGCTGTTGACGGTATCTTTCTCAAAAGAACTGGTGTCAGGTCTTCTTGGGGGAACGTCTTCCGAGCCGGAAGAATCGCGCGAGCTTTCTTCGAATGACGAGATGCCAAGCCGCGAATCCGTTCAAAGCGAAGCTGCGTTTCCGGCAGGTTTTGATGAGCAGAGTGAATCGAAAGGAAGAAAGAACATGGAAAATCCTGTGCAAGTTCATCCTGTTCAGTTTGAAAATTTATCGGAAGAAAACACCGTGTTTGCTGACAATCCGAATTTGAATTTGCTGATGGACATTCCGCTTAAAGTAACCGTAGAGCTTGGAAGAGCGAAAAAGCTGGTGAAGGATATATTGTCGTTTACTCACGGGTCGATCATTGAGTTGGACAAGCTTGCCGGGGAGCCGGTTGACATCTTGGTAAACAACAAAATGATCGCTAAAGGAGAAGTTGTCGTCATTGACGAAAATTTCGGCGTGAGAGTGACGGATATTATCAGCCCGTCAGAACGGATGACTAAAATACAATAAAGTTT